>QOAM01000010.1 GCA_003978075.1 Thermodesulfatator sp.
ATCATCCGTTCGGGGATCGGGGCCATCAGCGAAAGCGATGTGATGCTGGCCGCGGCCTCCGAGGCCATCGTCATCGGCTTCAATGTGCGCCCCACCGGCAAGGCCAAGGAGGTGGCCAAACAGGAAAAGGTGGACATCCGCTTCTACGACGTGATCTACCAGGCCATTGACGAGGTGAAAAAGGCCCTCTCCGGCCTGCTCGAGCCGGAGTACGAGGAGCGCATCGTGGGAGTGGCCGAAGTGCGGGCCACCTTCCGGGTGCCGCGGGTGGGCACCGTGGCCGGCTGTTACGTGAAGGAAGGGAAGCTGGTGCGCGGGGGAAACGTGCGCCTCCTGCGGGAGGGCGTAGTGGTCTATACCGGAAAGATCGCTTCCCTCAAGCGCTTCAAGGAGGATGTGAAGGAGGTGGCCGCGGGCTACGAATGTGGCGTGGGGCTGGAAAACTTCCAGGACATCAAAGAGGGCGACCTCCTCGAGGCCTTCGAGATGGTGGAGATCCGCAAGGAGCTATGAGTCCTCACTACGAGTATTTGAGAGAAAACGCGGAGGATTTTCTGGAGGAGGCCCGGAGGCTTCTTCAAGACGGAAAGTATAAACTTGCGGCCTTTCATACCGAACAGGCCGTCCAGCTTTTTCTCAAGTATTTTCTAGCCAACAGGGTGGGTGATTTCCCTAAAACGCACCGTCTTCAGGAACTTCTTTGGGAATGTGGAAGGGAGTGTGCTGAATTTTCGCGCGTGGCTCAGGATTATCCCTCGGAACTCCATTCCCTAGAGCTGGCCTATATAGCCACTCGGTATCTTCCCTCCTCTTACGAAAAAAAGGAGGTAGAAGAGTTTTTAAGGCTAGCGGAAAAGGTGAGGTCCCTGGTCTATGAATGCCTTTCTTGAGATAAAACGGCAGTGGCGAAAACATGTGGAAAAGTATTTTCGGAATCCGGTGTTTTACGCCCGGATTCTCAAGGAGCTGGCCCGGAAGGAATTCGGGGAGGCCCGGGTTTATCTTTTCGGCTCAGTAGCGCGGGGAGAGGCCCTTCCCGGAGTGAGCGACATTGATCTTCTGGTGGTCACCCCGAAGGCCCCAGAAAAAATAACCCAAAAGGGGCTTTTCATAGACCGCTTTCACCGCAAAATAGGCGATCTTTTCACCCCTTTTGAGATCCACATCGTGACTCCGGAAGAGTTTGAGAACTGGTACTCTAAATTCATCAAAAAAGAGGATCTGCTGGAAGTTTAAAGATGGTCGTAGGTATCGCCCGTATGGAATTTTATCTTCCGGGGAACGGCTCGCTTAAGGGCAAGCGTCAGCGGGTGAAGAGTCTCATCCACCGCTTAGAGGCCCGCTTTAAGAAGCTCTCGGTGGCCGAGGTGGACGATCAGGATCTCTGGCAGCGGGCGGTGATCGGGGCCTCCACCGTGGCCTCCGACCAGAGGATAGCCGATCGCTATCTCAGCCAGGTACTTTCTTTTGTGGAGGAGCTGGACGGGTTGGAGCTCCTTTCTGCGGAGATCGAATTCCTCACCTTCTGAGGTTTCCATGCACTACCGACATCTCCGGGTAGCGGAACTTATCCGGGAGGCGCTCGCGGTCATTCTTTCCGAAGAGGTGCGTGATCCGGACCTCCAGGGCTTTATCACCGTCTCTGAGGTGGAGGTCAGTCCGGATCTCCGCCGGGCCCGGATCTTTTACCGGGTCCACGGAGAGGCCGAGGAATGGGTCCGGGCCGAACGAGGCTTCCGCCGGGCCCGAGGCTATATCCGCTCCCTGCTGGCGGGATACCTCCAGCTCAAGTACGTCCCGGAGCTGGAATTTCGAGCTGACCATCGGCCGGAGGAGATGGAAAGGTTGGAGGAGATCCTGGCGAGGCTGAAGCATGGAAAGGGTGCGGAAAATCCTTGAGGGATCTGGACCCTTCCTCTTGACCACCCACATCAACCCCGACGCCGACGGACTGGGTTGCGTGCTGGCTGTACACCTCTTCCTCAAGGCCCGGGGAAGGGAGAGTTATCCCTTGGTGGAAGAAACTCCTCCAGAATTCCTCGATTTCCTTCACGGCTTTGAGGATCTCCTCCTTCCCGAGGATCTTCCGCGAAGTCCAGAGGAGTGTGTGGCCCTGGTCTTCGATCTTTCCGAGGCCGACAGGCTGGGAAGGCTTGCGGAGACGGTGCTGGCTGCGCGGGAGCGGGTGATCCTCGACCACCACGCGGTAACCGGAAGGCCCCTCCCAGGTATACATTTCAGGGACTCCCAGGCCCCGGCCACGGCCTTCCTGCTCTTTCAGGTCCTCCGGGACCTCGGGGATCTCTCTCCAGAGGTGGCGGAAAACCTTTACACCGGGCTCTACAGCGATACCGGGGGGTTTCGTTTCGAAAACACCCGGGAGGAGGCCTTCCGTGCCGCGGCGGAGCTGGTACGGGCTGGGGCCCGGCCGGCCTGGGTGGGGGAAAGACTCCTCGAAAATCATCCCCCGGCCCGGTTCGAGCTCCTGCGTCTGGTCTTGGAAAGACGGGAGGTGCTAGCCGGAGGGCAGGCGGTAATCTCCTGGCTAACCCTCAAAGATTTCGAGGAAGCGGGGGCCCAGCCGGCAGAGGCCGAGGACTTCGCCACCTTCCTGCGGAGTATGCGCGGGGTGGAGGTCTCGGCCCTGGTGAAGGAAGTCAAGCCCGGCGAGATCGGGGTGAGCCTCCGCAGCCGGGGGAAAATCAATGTGGCTCAGCTTGCAGCTTCTCAGGGGGGAGGGGGACACCTCCGGGCTGCAGGCTTCCGCAAGAAAGAGATCCCCTTTCCGGAAGTGCTCGATCTGGTTAGAGGACTCCTTTCATCCGTTCTGGAGGTGGGACTATGAGACTCGAAGGGGTTCTGGTGCTCGACAAGCCCAAGGACATGAGTTCCACAGAGGCCGTAGAAAAGATCAAACGCCTGCTTCGGGTGCGCAAGGCCGGACACGGCGGCACCTTGGACCCCTTTGCCACCGGGGTCCTTCCCATCTGTCTGGGCCGAGCCACCAAGATCGCCCAATTCATCCTGGAAGGAGATAAGGTCTATCGAGGGACCTTTGAGCTGGGGCTCATTACCGAGACCTACGACCTCACCGGAGAGGTGGTGGAGAGGCGCCCGGTGCCGGAGCTTACGCCAGAAGATATCCAGCAGGCCATGCAGGGCTTTGTGGGGGAGATCGAGCAGGTCCCCCCGCCCTATTCCGCAGCCAAGTATCGGGGCCAGCCCCTTTATCGCTGGGCCCGCAAGGGGATTAAGGTGGAAAAGGAGCCCAAGCGGGTGGAGGTTCTGGAGCTTAAAGTCCTGGGGGTGGAGCTACCTCAAGTGCAGTTCGAAATATACTGCAGTAAGGGCACTTATGTGCGCTCCCTGGTACATGAGCTGGGGCTCCGGCTAGGCTGCGGGGCCACCCTGACCGGTTTGCGTCGCCTGCGCAAGGGGCCCTTTACCTTGGAGCAGGCCCTGACCCTGGAGGAGGTGGAAAGACTCCACCAGGAGGGCCGTCTGGCAGAGAAGGTCCTTTCCGTGGAAGAGGCTCTTTCTTTCATTCCGGCTATCACCGTCTCCCGGGAGATGGCTCGCCGCATCCGTCAGGGGCGCCCCTTCTCGGTGAGTGTTCTAGGGAGCCTGGTGCGGCTCCAGAAGGTCCCCCGCCGGCCGCGGGTGCCCTGGCTGCGGATCCTCAGTGAAGACGGAGATCTGGTAGCGGTGACCTACTATCCGGAGCGCTTTTCCGGAGAGGGATGGGCCAAAATGTTGCGGGTTTTCGTATCCTGAGTTTAGATAAGAGAGCTCCGAGGCCGGCCTGGACCGCCTACGGGGCTTAAATCCATATAAAGGAGGAAGCGAGCATGCCGCTTGATCCGGAGATCAAGGCCGAAATCATCAAGAGGTTTCAGCGTCACGAGAACGACACGGGCTCGCCGGAGGTGCAAATTGCCCTTCTTACCGCCCGTCTCAAACAGTTGGAGGAACACTTCAAGGTGCACAAGAAGGACCATCACTCCCGTCGGGGTCTTCTCAAGCTGGTGGGGCAGCGGCGCCGGCTGCTCCATTATCTCCGACGCACCGATTTTCAGCGTTATCAGAGATTGATCCGGGCCCTGGGGATCCGGGGCTAAGGAGGAGTCCATGTTTCAGGTGGAGACGGAAATAGGGGGGCGCCCCTTCAGGTTGGAGACCGGGCGAGTGGCCCGGCAGGCCCACGGCTCGGTGCTGGTCAGTCACGGGGACACCGTGGTCCTGGTCACGGTGGTGGCTGCCGAAGAAGAGAAGGAAATGGACTTTCTGCCCCTCACCGTGGAATATCACGAGATGTATTATGCCGCCGGGCGCATCCCCGGGGGCTACTTCCGGCGGGAGCTGGGGCGACCCAGCGAAAAGGAGGTCATCACCGCCCGGCTCATCGATCGCCCTATCCGGCCCCTCTTCCCCAAGAAGTGGCGCTATGAGACCCAGGTGATCGCCACTGTGCTCTCCTTGGATCCGGAAATAGATCCCGACATCTTGGCCATCACCGGGGCCTCGGCGGCCTTGGAGCTCTCGCCCCTCCCTTTTGAGGGGCCCATCGCCGCGGTGCGCATAGGCCGGGTTAACGGCCAGTTTGTCCTCAATCCCACGGCCTCCGAGCTCCGCGAAAGTGAGCTCAACATCGTGGTGGCCGGTAGCGAGGAGGCCATTGTCATGGTGGAGGGCCTGGCCCGGGAAGTCTCGGAGGCAGTCATGGAGGAGGCCCTCTTTTTGGCCCACGAGGGGCTGAAACCCTTACTGGCCCTGCAACGGGAGTTGCGGGAGAAGGCCGGCCGGCCCAAGATGGCTTTTGAGGAGCCCCCGGTGGATGAAGCCCTGAAGTCCCGGGTCTTCGAGCTGGCCGAGGGCGGGGTGCGCGAGATTCTAAAGACCCCGGCCAAAGGGGAAAGAAACCGACGGCGCAAGACCCTGTTTCAGGAAGTCCTTGCTACGCTGGGCGAGGAGGTCGCAGGGCGAGAGGCCGAGGTGCGGGAGTATCTGGACGAGCTAGAGAAAATCCGTATGCGGGAGATGGTCCTTTCCGAGGGCCGACGCATTGATGGCCGTGGTCCGGAGGACATCCGGCCCATCTCTTGCGAGGTCTCGGTGCTCCCCCGCACCCATGGCTCAGCCCTCTTCTCCCGGGGGGAGACCCAGGTCTTGGTGGTGACCACCCTGGGAAGTCCTGAGGAGGAACAGCGGCTGGACCTCCCGGGGGAGGAGATCTTCAAGCACTTCATCTTGCACTACAACTTTCCCCCCTTCTGCGTAGGGGAGGTCAAGCCCTTGCGCGGGCCTTCGCGCCGGGAGATCGGTCACGGGATGCTGGCCGAAAGGGCCTTGAGCCCGGTCATCCCCGGAGAAGAAGAATTCCCTTACACCATCCGGGTGGTCTCGGATGTGCTCGAGTCCAACGGTTCCTCTTCCATGGCCACCGTCTGCGGGGCCACGCTCTCCCTGATGGACGCCGGGGTGCCTGTTCGGGACATGGTAGCGGGGATCGCCATGGGCCTGGTAAAAGAGGGCGAGCGGGTGGTGGTGCTTACGGACATCTTGGGCGACGAGGACCGCCTGGGGGACATGGATTTCAAGGTGGCAGGCACGGAAAGGGGTATCACCGCCTTCCAGATGGACGTGAAGGTGGCGGGGATTACCCGGGAGATCATGGCCCGGGCCCTGGAGCAGGCTCGCGAGGCTCGGCTCAAGATCCTGGAGGTCATGCGGCAGACCATTGCTCGGCCCCGGGAGACCCTTTCGGTCTACGCCCCTCGGGTGATCACCCTGGAGATCAATCCCGAAAAGGTGGGCCAGATCATCGGCCCCGGCGGAAAGACCATCAAGGGGATCATCGCCGCCTGCGGGGGCGAGGTCAAGATCGACATCGAGGACCAGACCGGCCTGGTGCGCATCTACTCCTCGAATCTCGAGGCCGCAGAAAAGGCGGCTAAGATGATCGAGGAGCTTACTCAGGAGGCTGAAGTGGGGAAACTCTACCTGGGCCGGGTCACCCGGGTTACGGACTTTGGGGCCTTTGTGGAGCTCTTCCCCGGCACCGTGGGGCTCATCCATATCTCTCAGCTCGACCACCGACGGGTGCGTAAGGTCACGGACATCCTCCGGGAAGGCGACGAGGTCCTGGTCAAGGTCATCGACATCGATAAGGCCGGGAGGATCAAGCTCTCACGCAAGGCCGCTCTGGAGGAGTCCGTGCGGGAGGTGGAGGAGTCCGAAAAGACCTCAGGCCAATAGCCACTCCAGGACCGCGGCGTGGAGCCACATCTTGTTTTCCGACTGCTCCCAGACCACAGAGCGCGGCCCCTCCAGGACCTCTTCGGTAATTTCCTCTCCGCGATGGGCCGGAAGACAGTGAAGCACGATGGCCTCCGGGGCAGCGTGCTTTAGGAGTTCGGCATTCACCTGGTAAGGCTGGAAGACCCGCCGCCGCTCCTCGGCCTCGGCCTCCTGCCCCATACTGGCCCAGACATCG
>QOAM01000005.1 GCA_003978075.1 Thermodesulfatator sp.
AGCCGGAAATTTGAAGAAATCGAAGGGATCTCCAAGCTAAAAATTACAGAAAATTAAGTGCGGGGGTGGGATTTGAACCCACGACCTCCGGGTTATGAGCCCGACGAGCTACCAGACTGCTCTACCCCGCGTCCACCCATAAATTAACCCTGCGGTCTGGGAAGTCAAGGCCCCTGCGGATACATGTTAGAGACCTTAAGCTCTTTTCGAAGTATTAAAATCGTTTAAGATGGAGTTTCGAATCCCAAGGAATTTTCGCGCGGGAGAGGAGGGGGATCTATGTTCATCGATCACATGAAGATCTTTAGCGGCACAGCTAATCCGGAGTTGACCCTCAAGATCTGCGAGTATTTGGCGGTCCCTCTGGGACAGATGGAGATCAAGCGTTTTAGCGACGGAGAGATCTTCGTGGAGATCAAGGAGAATGTGCGAGGAGCGGATGTATTCGTGGTGCAGCCCACCTGCACCCCGGTCAACGAACACCTCATGGAGCTTCTCATCATTATCGACGCCCTGCGTCGGGCTTCTGCTCGGCGCATCACGGCGGTGATCCCTTATTACGGCTACGCCCGTCAGGACCGCAAAACCGCGCCACGCACTCCTATTTCTGCCAAGCTGGTGGCCAATCTCCTTACGGTGGCTGGGGCCCGGAGGGTGCTCACCATGGACCTTCACGCTGGCCAGATCCAGGGCTTTTTTGATATCCCGGTGGACCACCTCTTCGCCGCCCCGGTGCTCCTCCAGTACATCCGCGAGACTTTCCGGGACGAGGAGCTAGTGATCGTTTCCCCAGATGCTGGGGGGGTGGAACGGGCCCGGGCTTACGCTAAACGGCTGGATGCCGGGATCGCCATCGTGGACAAGCGGCGGCCTGGTCCTAACCAGAGCGAAGTCATGCATGTGGTGGGGGAGGTAAAGGGCAAGGTGGCCCTTATCCTGGATGATATGGTGGACACCGCAGGCACCATGTGTAAAGCCGCGGAGGCCCTTAAAGAACGGGGGGCCAAGGAAGTCCACGGCCTGGCCACGCATCCCGTGCTTTCCGGCCCGGCGGTGGAGCGCATCCAGAAGTCGGCCCTCAAATCCCTGGTGGTCACGGATACCATCCCCTTGCGGGAGGAAGCCCGAAAGATTAAAAAAATTCAGGTCCTTTCGGTGGCCAAACTCCTAGGCGAGGCCATTCGCCGCATCCATGCCGACGATTCGGTAAGTTCACTTTTCGTCTGAGACCCTGGAAAGACGCAGAGATCTTTTTAAATTGAGTTGGAAGGGCTGAGGAACAAAAAAACCTGAAAAATTAGATACGGTTTTTTAATTAAACAGGAAAAGGAGGTCTTAAGCCATGAGGCAGGTGCCTTTTGTTGCGGAATATCGTTCCCGCACCGGGAAAGAGGCGGCCAAAAAGCTGCGGCGGCAGGGTCTGGTCCCGGCCATCCTCTACGGTCCGCAGACCGAACCCTTGCCCCTTGCGGTTAAGCTGAGCGAGCTTAAGCGAATCCTCCAACGCCATCGGGGCGAGCAACTGATCTTCAACCTCACCCTTCAAAAGGACGGGGAGAGTGAGCAGCGCTTGGCCCTCATCAAGGAGTTACAGTACCATCCGGTAACCGACGAGATTATTCACGCCGATTTTTATGAGATTCGCATGGACCGGCCTGTGGAGGTGGATGTGCCGGTGGAGATTACCGGAAAGGCTAAAGGTGTCCAGCGCGGGGGGATCTTGGAGATCATTATGCACGAGATCACGGTCTCCTGTCTCCCGGATCGCATCCCAGACCGCATCCTCATCGATGTTTCCGAACTGGACCTAGGGGACACCCTGCATGTGCGCGACCTTACCCCGCCGGAGGGGGTAAAGTTCGCCGAGGATCCGGACGAGCCGGTGGTAACCGTGGTAGAGACCGAGGCCGAAGGAGAGGAGGAGACCGCGGAGGAGGAGACCGGTGAGACCGCTTAGAGACTCCCGAAAAAAATTGGACTAGGAAAGGACCTTACTGCGAGACCTCGTGAAAAGAAATGTGGCTTTATGTGGGGCTGGGAAATGCCGGCTCGGAGTATGCTCACACCCGGCACAATCTGGGCTGGAGGGTGCTGGGGACCTTGGCCCAAGACTTGGGGTTGTCCTTCCGCAAGGTCCCGGCCCTACGGTCCCTGATGGCAGAGTGGAAGGGGCGGGCCTGGCTCCTCCTCCCCCTCACCTACATGAATCTTTCGGGGGAGGCTGTGGCTCCGGCCGTGAAGGAGCTGGGGATCCCCCTGGAGAACCTCCTTGTGGTCCATGACGACCTAGATCTTCCCTTGGGGCGCCTTAAGTTCGTGCCTAAAGGAGGGGCCGGAGGACATCGCGGGGTCCTCTCGGTGATGGCGGCGGTGGGGAGCCCAGAGTTTCCCCGCCTCAAATTGGGTATCGACCGCCCCCCCAAAGGGGTGCCGGTAAGGGCCTATGTGCTTTCCGCCTTTTTGCCGGAGGAGCTGCCCCTGGTGGAAAAAGTAACCCGCTTGGCTGCGGAGGCCCTGAAGCTCCTCCCGGAAGAGGGGCTCTCCAAGGTGATGAGCCTTTACAACCGAAAAGACATCCTCCACAATGGAGAAAGGCTCGCTGAGACGGGAGCATGAGCCCTCCTAAAGGTCGCAGGCGCTGGGATATCTGGTTTCAGGAGATCTACCTCAAGATCGAGAGAGCCCTTTATGTTCTAGTGGCCATAGGGCTGATCTTGGCTACCCTGGAGGTAATCTACGACGGCTATCACGCCCTCTTCCAGGTCTTCGGTTATCAAGAATTTACTCTCGGGGTCCTCCGGGTCATCGACCGCTTTCTCATCGCCCTCATGTTTCTAGAGATCCTTTACACTATCCAGATCATCTTCGGCGAGGAATATCATCTCCAGTGCGTGGAACCCTTCCTCATGGTGGCCATCATTGCCCTGGTACGGCGACTCCTCATCCTCTCTTTCGAGATCTCCCACACCCAGGTCAGCCACGAGAGGCTCAAGCTCTATCTGGTGGAGATGGCCTTGGTGGGGAGTCTTATTCTGGCCCTGGTAGGGGCGGTCATCCTCCTGCGCCTGCGTCGAAGAGGAAAAAATGCGCCCTGAAGAAGCCATCCTGGTCCTGGACTTCGGTTCCCAGACCACCCAGCTCATCGCTCGCAGAGTGCGGGAACTCAAGGTTTACAGCGAGATCAAACCCTGCACCGTCCCTTTGGAAGAAATAAAAGCCTTTCATCCTCGAGGAATCATCCTTTCGGGAGGGCCCTCGAGCGTGTATGATCCAGGGGCCCCTATGGTTCCCCTCGAGCTTTTTGATCTCGGGGTGCCGATCCTGGGGATCTGCTACGGTATGCAGCTCATGGCCCATCTCCTGGGAGGACGGGTGGAACGCAGCCTCAAACGGGAGTACGGTCCGGCACAGCTGCGGGTGCTCTCCGGTGCGGATCTCTTTTACGGACTGGACCTTCGCCGCACCTACCGGGTGTGGATGAGTCATGGGGACCGGGTGGAGGAACTCCCGCCGGATTTTGTCCCCCTGGCAGAAAGCGCTAACTCCCCCTATGCGGCCATGCGACACAAGGAGAGGCCCCTTTTTGGAGTGCAATTTCACCCGGAGGTGGTGCATACCGAAATCGGCCAGGAGGTCTTGGCAAATTTCGTCCTGCGCATCTGCGGGTGTTCCCCCACCTGGACCATGGAATCCTTTATCGAGACCGCCGTGCGGGAGATTCGGGAGAGGGTTGGGCCGGAGGAGCGGGTGGTCTGCGCCCTCTCCGGAGGAATTGATTCCACGGTCACCGCCCTTCTGGTGCACCGGGCCGTAGGAGAGCGTCTGGTACCCATCTTCGTGAATAATGGCCTTCTGCGCAAGGACGAACCGGAAGAGGTCCTCTCTCTCATGGACTCCTTGGGTCTTCAGGTGCATTATGTGGATGCCTCAAAAAAATTCTTGAAGAGGTTACAAGGGGTGATCGATCCGGAGGAAAAGAGACGCATCATTGGCCATACCTTTATTGAAGTCTTTGAAGAGGAAGCCCGAAAGATCGGTGGGGTCCGCTGGCTGGCCCAAGGGACCCTTTATCCGGATGTCATCGAGAGCGTTTCCTTTAAAGGCCCCTCAGCCACCATCAAGACCCATCACAATGTGGGGGGGTTGCCTGAGCGCATGCAGCTCAAGCTCCTGGAGCCCTTGCGGGAGCTCTTCAAGGACGAGGTGCGGGAGATCGCCCGGGAGTTCGGGCTACCGAAGAGGGTGGTCTGGCGCCAGCCCTTCCCCGGGCCGGGGCTGGCCATTCGCATCCTAGGGGAGGTCACGGAAGAGCGCCTGACCATTCTGCGGGAGGCCGACGCCATCGTTACCGAGGAAATGCTGGAAAGCGGTTGGTATTACCGGGTATGGCAGAGCTTTGCTGTGCTGGTGCCGGTAAAGACCGTAGGGGTCATGGGCGACTACCGGACTTACGAGTATGTGGTGGCCCTTCGCTGCGTGGAAAGCCAAGACGCCATGACTGCGGACTGGGTGCGCCTTCCCTACGAGCTCTTGGCCCGTCTCTCCCACCGGATCATCAACGAGGTCCAAGGGGTGAACCGCGTGGTCTACGACATCTCCTCCAAACCTCCAGCCACCATCGAATGGGAATAAGCCCCGGCTAATGGGCAAGTCCCGGAAAGAAGCTACGCAAAGACTGGACCGTCTGTTGGTGCTGCGGGGGCTGGCGGAGACGCGGGAGAAGGCACAGGCCCTGATCCTAGCCGGGGAAGTCTATGTAGAAGGGCGGCGGGTAGACAAGGCTGGGGCCCGGGTCCCGGTCTCGGCTCCCATAGAGATTCGGGGCCGGGGGCTGCCCTATGTGTCTCGCGGAGGGCTTAAATTGGAAGGGGCCTTAAAGATCTTTCATCTGAACCCGCAGGGTCTAATCTGTGCCGATCTCGGGGCCTCCACCGGCGGATTTACGGACTGCCTGCTCCAGCACGGGGTCTCTCGGGTGTACGCCGTGGATGTGGGCCGAGGACAGCTCCATCCGCGCCTGCGTCAGGATCCCCGAGTGGCGGTACTGGAGGGAGTCAACGCTCGCTACCTTACCGAAAAAAGTCTTCCGGAGGCGGTGGATCTGGTGACCATCGATGTCTCTTTCATTTCTCTAAAAAAGGTACTCCCTGCGGCGGTGCGCCTCCTTAAGCCCGTGGGGCTAATCCTGGCCTTGATCAAACCCCAGTTCGAAGTAGGCCGGGGGGAGGTGGGCCGAGGGGGAGTGGTGCGGGAACACACCAAACACCGGCGGGTGATAGAAGAAATCTGGCGCTTTGGGGAGGACGAGCTGGGGCTCAAGGCCTTAGGAGTGGCGGAAAGCGTACTGCCCGGTCCTGCGGGAAACCGGGAGTTTTTCATCTTATTTAGCAGATCTCCTTTACAAGCCCGGGGGAGAAGGTTATTTTGCGAGAAAAGCCCTGGGAGGAGGTCTGGCGGTGAAAATCATCTTTGATCCGGAGGTCCCGGAGAACCTGAAAGAGGATATTCGAAGCCTGGTGCAGGAAGCGGATATAGAGGAAAAATGCCCGGAATGCGGGGCTAAAGAGATCTATATAGCCCTCCTGGGAAAAATTCTGGATGTCAAATGCTACGAGTGCGGACATTCTTTTTTGGAAATCGAAATGGAGACCGAGGAGGGGGAAGAATAGGACAGGCCTGGGGAAAAAATAAAGATCTTAAAAAGTAGTGGCCTTGGAAGTAAAAGAGGGGTGGGGGGGTGAAGTCCCCAAGGCTTTCTCAGAGGTCTCCTTGAATCTTTCGATGTAGGCATAGGCGTTATGGGCATGGATAGATTCGAAATTTTCGGCCGAGACGGCAAACCAAGTGATGTCCGGGTGCTCCAGTAGGCGTTGGGCCACCTCCCGGACCACATCTTCCACGAAACGCGGTCGTCGGTGGGCCTCTTCGGTGACGAACTTCTCGTCCGGGCGCTTAAGGAGGGGATAGACCGGGCTTGAGGCTGAGGCCTCCACAATTTCAATGAGGTCTTCCAACCATACAAAACGCTTGAAACGCACCCGCAGATTCACCTCTCCGCGTTGATTGTGGGCTCCGAGGGTGCTGATGGCCTGGGAGCAGGGGCACACGGTCATTACCGGCACGCTAACCCCCAGGACGAGATCCAGGCGTTTTTCGTCCTTGGCCCCGGCGATAAGGCATCGATATTCCATGAGGGAGGGAGCCCGGCTGACCGGGGCCTCCTTTTGAAGGAAATACGGGAAACAAATCTCCAGGTGGGCCACTTGGGCCGCTAGCTTCTTCCGCATGCGCTCCAGGATAAAGGGGATGTTGCGGATGTGGATCTCCTCCCGAAATTCGTTGAGGATCTCGATGAAGCGACTCATGTGTGTACCCTTGAATTCCTGAGGGAGGTCCACGAACATGTTGATTTCTGCTACGGTGTGCTGGAGCCCCCGTCGCCGGTCCAGTACGGAGACCGGATAGCGGATGCCCTTAATCCCCACCTTGTCTACCGGGATCTCGCAGGTAGCGGGTTCGCTTTGAACGTCCTTAAGTTTCATAAGAGACCTCTCGGAGAAGGCCCCTTTTTTCGCCGGGAGCTTCGCCCTACCCTCTTCTTTCAGAGGTCTCCTTGGGAAAGAAGAAACTGGGTCAGACGGCGGGCAGCCTCCATAGCTGGCCCTTCTATCTCTAAAAGGCTGCGGCCAGCTCTTTCCGCCGCAGCCACTTCCGGATCTTCCGGGAAGGAGATCACAGGGGTGGTCCCCAGGCCTTCTCTTACTAGGGCCTCGTCCTCGGGGGTGCGCATGGTATTGCCTACAATCAGCACATTGGAGAGCTTGAGCTCTGTAGCCAGACGCAAAATCTGCTTGGCAGTCTCTAAGCTCCCCCGGTAGGGCTGAACCACCACCAGAATAAAGTCCATGGGCACCACTGTGGCCCGGCCGAAGTGCTCTACCCCGGCCTCCATGTCCACCACCACGGCCTCCTGGGCCTGCAAAACGAGGTGGGAAAGGAGCCGACGCAGGACGGTCTGCTCCGGACAAGCGCATCCCCCTCCGGCCTCCCGGATGGCCCCCAAAACCATCAGGCGTAGGCCGTCTCGGACCAGCATGAACTTTTCAGGCAGGTCTTCGATACGGGGGTTTAGGGTATAATAAGGACCGGACTTTTGGGCCCTTTCCGCCAGGAGCTCTCGCATCTCCGCTAAAGGAACCAGTTTTTCTTCCTCCCTAAACCCCAAGAGGCGACCGAGATGGGGGCTAGGATCAGCATCGATGGCCAGGACCGAAAGCCCTCTTTCCCTCAGGGCCCGACACAAAAGAGCCGCTATCGTACTTTTACCCACTCCTCCTTTTCCACAAAAAGCGATCTTCATGAAAACAAATTTAGCACTTCTTCGATTTTTTCCCAGGGCACGGCCCCGGGACGCAGGAGTTCCACCTTTTCAGAGACTACGGAGACCAGGGTAGAAGGCCTTTCTCCGGGGCAGGGACCGCCGTCCAAGACGAGGTCAATCTCGGGAAAATAGTGAGCCACCTCCTCGGCGGTGCGGGCCGGAGGCTCTTCGGAGAGGTTGGCACTGGTCCCGGTAATGGGTCCGCGGAAGAGGCGAGGAAGCTCCCGGGCCAGGGGATGGGAAGATACTCTCAGGGCTACGGTGCCGGTTTCTGCAGTAAGCCAAGAGGGGACCTCTGCCCGTGCCCGGAAGACCAGGGTGAGCGGTCCGGGCCAGAAGCGCTCCATAAGGGCCTCGGCCACCGGGGGAATCTCCTCGGCTAGAAGCTTCACCTCTTCCGGATCCCCGATGAGGAGCAGCACGGGTTTTTCGCGCAGGCGGCGCTTCATTTGATAAAGCCTTTCTATAGCCCGGGGATTGAAGGGGTCCACTGCTAGGCCGTAGAAGGTCTCTGTAGGGAAACCGAGCACCCCGCCCTCGGAAAGGATCCGCAGGGCCTCACTTAAGGCCTCTTCCTCTTCGGCAGGCAGGATCCTCATCCAGAGGCCAGCTTTTGACGATAGGTCTGGAGCTTTTTCCGCAGGCGCTCTTCGGAAAGGGCCAGGATCTCCACCGCTAGCAAGGCAGCATTGGTAAAGTTTCCTAGGCCCACGGTGGCCACCGGCACCCCGGAGGGCATCTGGACTATAGAAAGCAGGGCATCTATACCCTGGAGGGGCCCCACCGGGACCGGCACACCGATCACTGGAAGGGTGGTGTAAGAGGCTACCGTCCCGGGCAGATGGGCCGAAAGCCCTGCTCCGGCAATGAGCACTTTTACTCCCCGGGCCGCAGCCTCTTCGGCATAGCGACGGACCCTCTCCGGGGTGCGATGGGCCGAAACCACTACCACTTCATAAGGGACGCCAAACTCTTGGAAGACCTTTTCTGCAGCCTCCGCCATGGGGCGGTCACTAAGACTTCCCACCAGGAGAGCTACCTTAGGGGGTTTAATATGTTTTAAGGCCTTGACTCCAATGTCCCGCCGAAAGTGGGCTCCTCTAAAGGAAATCTTTTGCACGGCCTCGTAAGCCCGATCGATGGCCGAAGGAATATCTTCCGCGAGCGCAGTGACCCCCAGTACCCTTCCCCCGGAGGTCACTAGGTGACCCTCTTTTTCCGCCACCCCGGCCATGAAGACCTTTATTCCTGGAAGACTCTCCGCCTCTTCAATCCCTCGGATCTCCAATCCTTTTGCATATTTTCCGGGATAACCCTGGGAGGCCATGACCACACAGACCGCGACCTCGGCCTTTACCTTCACTTCTTTTTGCGAAAGCCTCCCTTCCAGGGTGGCTTCTATGAGCTCCGCCAGGTCTGAGTCCAGGCGCATGAGAACCGGCTGAGCTTCCGGATCCCCGAAACGGCAGTTGAATTCCAGCACATAGGGCCGCCCCTCTGCGATCATCAGCCCCCCGTAGAGGACCCCAAGATAAGGGCGACTCTCCCGGGCCAAGGCCTGGACAGTGGGCCTCATGATACGCTCGAGGATCTCTTGATGGAGCTCTGGGGTAATTAGTGGGGCTGGAGAGTAGGCCCCCATACCCCCGGTGTTGGGGCCCCGATCTCCGTCCAGAAGCCGCTTGTGGTCCTGAGAAGTGGGAAGGGGCAACACCACCTCTCCGTCGGTGATAACCATAAAGGAGGCCTCTTCTCCCCTCAGACATTCCTCGATGACCACCCGGGCCCCGGCCTCTCCGAAGATCCTCTCTTCCATGATCTTTTCCACTGCCGAGAGGGCCTCCTCTACGGTTTCAGCCACTACCACGCCCTTTCCCGCAGCTAGTCCATCGGCCTTAACCACAATAGGGGCCCCAACCTTTTCAATGTGGCGCTTAGCCGCTCTAGGATCGTCAAAGATTTCAAACCGGGGAACAGGGATCCCATAACGGGCCAGGAGTTCCCGGGTGAAGGCCTTGCTAGCCTCGATCTCCGCCGCGGCCTTGGTGGGACCAAAGACCCGAAGGCCCCTTTCCTGAAAATGATCAGCCAGTCCCCGGGCCAGGGGATCCTCTGGGCCTACTACGGTAAAGGCTATCCCTTTCTCCTGAGCGAAGGTGGCCAGGGCCTCGAAATCAAAAGGATCAAGAGCCACACACTCGCACTTCTCCTCTCGGGCAATACCCGCGTTTCCTGGAGCACAATAAACCCTTTCCACCTGGGGACTTTGGGCCAATTTCCAGCACAGGGCGTGCTCCCGGCCCCCTCCTCCCACCACCAGGATCTTCATCTTGGCCCTCCTAACTTTTTACTGCGGGCGGAAACAGCTCCCCTCAAGCCTCTCTATACCCTCCCACGCCTTTTTCAGCAAGAGTTTTTTCACCAAGACTTTACGTCCTCCTTCCCATTTCGTATGGATTTGGTACTACTCTATCAAATCCACACAAAAAATCGCATAGGAAAGATGTTGGAGCCCCCTATTCTGTGATACCCCATTAATTTAAAAAGGGGTAAAAAATGCCTCGGTCCTCTAAAAGGCGGAAAAAGATGGATCCCCGAGCGGTGTGGCCCCGACCGGTCCCTGCCGAGGAAAGGGAAGAGGTCCTAGGGTATCTGGAGGCCCGCTTCGGAATTCCCCCTTCGGCTTTTGAAAAATATGAGCTCTTGCGCACCGCCAAAAATTACTGGCTCTTTGTGCGTTCTCCTTACCTGGAGGACCTCCAGAGACTGCGCATCCAGACCGCAGGACTTCTTTTTTTACGGCGGGTCTCGGAATACCTGAAACCCACCTCTGCAGCCCTCCAACGCTTTGGACACCTGGCTACCCGCAACAAGATCGAGCTTGACCGCCTGACCTTAGACCGTCTGCGGTTGGAAAAGAAAATTCCCTGGGAGGGACCGGAGGAGCCGGGCTATGTAATCCTGGCCTGCGAGGGACGTATCTGGGGATGCGCTCTCCGGCTTCCGGGAAAACTCGTCTCTTACCTTCCTTGAAGCCTTCTTCTTCCCGTTTTAGAATGCACTTGTCCATGAGTCATCAAAGAGACCTTTTATAAACCTCAAAAACCCTTGATATGTATGGGATTTCGATCTCGAGAAGAGGAGCCTTATGAAAAAGATCTTCGATAGTTTGGCCTCTTTACGCCTGGCCATCTTGCTTTTCTTAATCCTGGCCGCCACCTCCATTCTGGGGACCCTTATCCCCCAAGGAAGAGAGCCGGGTTTCTATCTGGCCCGCTATGGGACCTTCTGGGGAAAGATTATCAATTTTCTCTCCCTTTATGACGCTTATCATTCCTGGTGGTACATCTCTCTGCTTTCCCTTTTTTTGGTCAATCTCGTTTTCTGCTCCTGGAAGAGGTTTCCGGTTTCCCTGAAGCTTTATCGCAGAGATCCTTTCGGGGTGGATCCCCGTCGTTTGCCGCAGGCTCGAAGCACTCTGCTTAAGGCCTCGGTGGAGGAGGTGCGCCAACGGCTAGAGGGCTTTCGCTTCCGGCCGGTGGAAGAGGGCCTGTTGGGGGTAAAAGATCACTTTCGCTGGAGCTATTTTGCGGTCTACTTTGTGCATGGTTCTATCTTGATCATCCTCCTCGGGGCCCTTATAGGAGCTATTTGGGGCTTTAAGGGCTCCTTGAGCCTCTTTGAAGGAGAGACCAGCCATCGGGTGCTCCCCTTCTCCCGTAAAAGGCACTTTATCCCTCTACCCTTTTCCCTGAAACTGGAGAAGTTCGAGATCGAGTTTTATCCCAATGGGATGCCCAAGGATTATCGTTCCCAGGTGCGGGTCATAGACGGAAAAACTTCTTTTTCTTACCTCATCCGGGTAAACCATCCCTTGAGTTACAAAGGGATAAAAATTTACCAGGCCAGTTATCAGGAGTACGCGGTCCTTACGGTAGAGGTCAAGAAGGATCATAGAATCAAGGAAGTCACGGTGAAACCTTTTACCGAAGGGGAGTGGCCGGAGGAAGGGCTGGCCATAGGGCTTATTCGTTACGGGCAAGCACACGGCTTCCGTATGGCCCAGGTGTGGGTGCAAAAAGAGGGGGCGGAGCCTCAGGTGGTGTGGCTCATTGAGGGACATCGACAAACCCTCTCCTTCTCTCCGGAGAAATTCACTTTGAGCCTCAAGGGGGTCCGTCCCCTATTTATGAGCGGCTTTCAAGTGCGCAAGGACCCCGGGGCCTTGGTGGTCTATGTAGGGTGTTCCCTCATGATCCTCGGGGTGTTTGCCACCTTCTTTTTCACCCACCGCCGGCTCTGGGTCTATTTGGTCCCGGAAAAGGACGGCGTGCGGGTTACCGTAGGAGGGTATCGCAAGCGCTATCGCGCAGATCTCAAAAAAGAGATCGAAGACCTCTTGACGAGGATTGAAAAAGGGCTAAAGTAAGCCCGGCTCCCCGGGGGGGGGGGGGGGGGGGGGGGGGGGGGGGGGGGGGGGGGGGGGGGGGGGGGGGGGGGGGGGGGGGGGGGGGGGGGGGGGGG
>QOAM01000118.1 GCA_003978075.1 Thermodesulfatator sp.
TGTCTTCGGGGTGGTGTTTGAGGTGGACTTCCCGGTGAGCTAGCCCCAGATGTTTAAACAGCCAGGAGAAAAACTCCTGGGGGACGAATTCTTGCCAGTGTCCGAGTTCTTCTAGAAATTTCTCGGTAAAGAGGTTATTTTGTTTCATAACGATACCTCCTACTAGTTTTATGAGGGGACCTCTTTTGAGCGGGGTCCCCTCCCTTATTTACTCCCCAGACACAGAAATTTAAATAACGCCTCAAATCCACACAAAACGTCGAAGAGCCAAAAATGTTCCAGAGATTTAGAAGAGATCAGCGGTATGCGGCATTCTTCAGGTTGTAGGCTATCCAAAAGATGGGGACCACTTCAGTCTCCCCAGTTGGGGTAAGGCAACCATGCCGGAGCTGGGGTGTGAGATGAGGTGAGGGACTTTCCCTGGAACAAGTGGGGACTTTGGCTAGAATATCCACCCCTTATAATGATTAGAAGTTGCCCAAAAAGGAGGCAGGGATGAAGGCCCTCTGGTCGGGAGTCCTCAAGATAGGTCTGGTAACCATTCCCATCAAGCTTTATCAGGCGGTGGTCAAGCGCCCTCTGTCCTTCCATTTGGTGCATAGGTCCTGCGGTTCCCGTGTCAGTTATCTCAAATATTGCCCGCGATGCGGAAGGACCCTGAAGGATGAGGAAATCCAAAGGGCCTACTTTTTGGACAAAGAGCACTTCGTGGTCATCGAAGAGGAGGAGCTAGAGAGGTTGCGGCCAGCCTCCTCCAAGACCCTCGAGGTTCGCTGTTTCGTGAAGCCGGAGGAGATTCCTCCTGTCTATTACGGAGATCCTTACTATCTCCTTCCGGAGGGCCAAGGGGCACAGGAGGCCTTTGAGGTCTTTTATCTGGCCATGCGAAGACGCGGATGTGCGGCCCTGGGTTCGGCGGTGATCCGCCAAAAGGAGCATCCCTTTCTTCTACAGCCCTATGAGGGAAAGTTCTTGGCTACCAGCCTCCATTTTCAGCACGAGGTGGTAGCGGCTCCGGAGCTAGGGGTGCGCGTGGAAGAAGATCGGCTAGATCCCCGTTACCTCAAGTTGGCAGAGGAGGTGGTGGAGAGCTTCTCCGAGCCCTTTCAGCCTGAGACCTTGGTGGATCACTACACTCAGGCCCTTCTGGAGCTCATCGAGGCCAAGGCCAAGGGTGAGCGCTACGAGGCACGGGTGGAGGAGGAGAAGGCCAAGGTTATCAGCTTCATGGAGGCCCTGGAGGCCAGTCTTCGGGAGGCCCACCGGCGCAAGAAGCTCCGCAAGGCCGCCTGATGCTCCCCCAGACCATCAAGCCCATGCTGGCCAAGCTTTCGGAACCCTTTGACTCTCCGCGTTTTCTTTACGAAATCAAGTGGGACGGCACCCGAGCCCTCTTTTTCATGGAAAAGGGCAAGCTGCGCATCCAGAATCGCCGCCTACGAGATATCACCTACCGCTATCCGGAATTTGGGGATCTTCCCCTTCTTTTTCCCAAAACCGGGCTAGTGCTTGACGGGGAGATCGTGGTCCTTTCCGGGGGCAAGCCCTCTTTTCGTCTCCTTCAGGAGAGGGAACATGTGGTCAGCCGAATCAAGATCGAGGCCCTTTCGCGGCGTCTCCCGGCCACCTATATGGTCTTCGATCTCTTGTATCTCGAGGGGCGACCCGTGATGGAGAGACCTCTCGAGGAGCGGCGTAAGCTCCTGAGAGAGATCCTGCCAGAGTCTCCGTATTTGGTGGAATCTCGGTATGTGCTGGAGAAGGGCCGGGCCTTTTTCGAGAAAGTGGTGGCTGAAGGTCTGGAGGGGGTGATGGCCAAGGCCCTGGAGAGTCCCTACCTTCCGGGGAAAAGGGTGGATTTCTGGCTAAAATTTAAGCCCCGGAAACGCTGTGCCTGTCTCATCGTGGGCTATCTCCTCCGGCCGGACGGAACCCTCAAGAGCCTTCTTGTGGCGGAACCCACCCCGGAGGGCTTGATCTATCGCGGAAAGGCTGCCAGCGGCCTTTCCCTCCAAGAGGCCTCAGACCTCTTGAGCCGGCTTCGAGCTTTGGAAAGGCCTGCCCCTCCTTCCTTAAAGGGGAGGCGTTTCCCCAAGGGAGTCCACTGGGTTTCCCCACACCTATCCTGTCAGGTATCCTTTCAGGAGCTCACCTCCGAGGGGTGCTTTCGGGCCCCGGTAGTAGAAAAACTGACTTAAAGGCCTGTGGGGAATTTGGGGAGAGCTTCCAAGGCCTTTTGGATCAATTCTTCGGGATACTCGTAGTCCTCTAGGCGCCCCTCGAGGTAGGCCTCGTAGGCGGAAAGGTCGAAGTGTCCGTGGCCGCTGAAGTTGAAGACGATGACCTTTTCCTCTCCGGTTTCTCGACAGCGCAAGGCTTCGTCCACCACGGCCCGAATGGCGTGACTGGTTTCGGGAGCAGGGACGATGCCCTCGGTGCGGGCAAAGAGGACCGCGGCCTCAAAACAGGCCGTCTGGGGATAGGCCCGGGGCTTGATCACTCCGCTCTTGACCAACTGGCAGAGCAGCGGGGCGTCTCCATGGTAGCGCAGACCCCCGGCGTGGATCCCCGGGGGCTCGAAGGTATGCCCCAAGGTGTACATGAGAAGGAGGGGCGTTAGTCCAGCAGTGTCACCGTAATCGTAAGTGTAGATCCCCTTGGTAAGAGTGGGGCAGCTCGCGGGTTCCACGGCAATGACCTCCGCGGAGAGTCGTCCTTCAAGGATTTCTCCGATGAAGGGGAAGGAAAAGCCCCCGAAGTTGCTCCCTCCACCCACGCAGCCGATGAGGATGTCGGGTTTTTCTCCCACCAAGGCTAGCTGTTTCTGGGTCTCCAGCCCGATGATCGTCTGGTGGAGGAGGACATGGTTGAGGACGCTCCCTAGGGCGTAGTTGGTGTCCTCATGGGTGGCCGCGTCCTCCACGGCCTCAGAGATGGCGATCCCTAAGCTCCCCGGGGTCTCTGGATTTTGGGAAAGGATGCGCCGTCCGGCTTGGGTGCGCTCCGAAGGGGAGGGGAAGACCTCGGCACCCCAGAGGTGGATGAGGGTGCGGCGGTAGGGCTTTTGCTCATAGCTCACCCGCACCATATAGACGGTGCAGGAGAGACCGAAGAGGCGGCAGGCAAAGGAGAGGGCGCTACCCCATTGTCCGGCTCCGGTTTCGGTGGCCAGACGCCGGATGCCCTCTTTTTTGTTGTAGTAGGCCTGAGCCACGGCGGTGTTGGGCTTGTGGCTTCCCGGAGGGCTTACGCTTTCATCCTTGTAGTAGATACGGGCTGGAGTTTGGAGGGCCTCCTCCAAGGCCAAGGCTCGCCGAAGCGGCGTAGGACGCCAGAGGCGATACACTCGCCGCACCTCTTCGGGGATCTCGATCCAAGGCTCGGAACTCATCTCCTGTTCGATGAGGGCCTGGGGAAAGATGCGTCGCAGGTCGTCGGGATTCACCGGCTTTCCCGTACGGGGATCGAGGGGAGGAGCTGGGGGTTCCGGAAGGCGGGGGATGAGATTGAACCAGGCCTCGGGGAGCTCCTTTTCTGCAAGCAGAATCTTCTTTTCCAAGGGTCCTCCTCCCAGGAAATTTCTCAGACTTTACCAGAGGCTGCGCCGAACGCCAAACAGGGGAGGCGGGGCCTAGGGCCTCAAAGTTAAATTTCTAAAGTAGATTTAGATACTTGACAAATTCTTTTAATGTTTAATTAAAAAGAGTTCAAAAATTTCAAAAAAGGATCATGGCGATGAACTTTGAAGGGCTTGGATCTTCCACCACCAATTGCGGCTATATGTATGTACCCGCTAAGGGGGATCGGAAGGGAAAGATTCCTCCCGGGACTCCCTTTGGGGAACTCCCGGAGGACCGGCGGTGCCCGGTCTGCGGGGCCAGTAAGAAGGCAAATCGGTATGAGGGATATCCCGCGGGGCAAGCCCCTATTTGCTGCGGGCAACCCATGATCTCCATGGACTAGGAAAGGTTGCTCCTTCTGCAAAAACATGCCATAAACTCTCTAAAAAAGGAGGTGAGAGCATGCTTTCGGAGAAGATGGAAGAGGCCTTAAACGAACAGATCAAATGGGAGCTCTATTCCGCCTATCTTTACCTTTCCATGGCCGCCTATTTCGAGGATCTGGGGCTTGAGGGGTTTGCCCATTGGATGAAGGCCCAAAGTGCCGAGGAGACCATGCATGCCCTTAAATTCTACAAGTTCATCAACGAGCGCAACGGGCGGGTGAGGCTGCAGGAGATCCCTCAGCCTCCCACGGAATGGGAATCTCCCCTGGCTTGCCTGGAGTACGCCCTGAATCATGAAAGGGAGGTCACCCGGCGCATCAACAACCTCATGCGTTTTGCCAAAGAAGAGGGGGACCACGCCACGGAGATCTTCCTCCAGTGGTTCGTCTCCGAACAGGTGGAAGAGGAAGACTCCTTCGGTCGGCTGGTGAACAAGATGAAGCTGGTGAAAGAGGCCCCGCAGGGGCTCTTTCACCTGGATCGGGAGCTGGCGGCCCGACCTTTGGATCTCACCCTCCTCACCCAGGAGCTAGCTTAGGGCTTGGGAGAGGAGATCGCGCTCGCACAGGGCCAGCAAGCGCTTTTCCAGACGGGCGAGGTCTTCGAGGAAGGCCTCGCCCGCGCGTGTAAAATAGTTGTAGGCCACCACCGCGGGAATGGCTGCCAGAAGGCCCATGGCCGTAGAGATGAGGGCCTCGGCGATGCCCGGGGCCACGGTGGCCAGGCTGGCGCTTCCTTTGAGTCCGATGCGATGGAAGGCGGCCATGATCCCCCAGACCGTGCCAAAAAGGCCGATAAAAGGGGCGGTGTTCCCCACCGTGGCTAGAAACCCCAGATAAGTAGGGAAGTCGCGGGTGCGCTCTTCCCGGATACGGGCCCATTCCGAAAGGAGCATTTCCCGCAGTCCTTGAAACCAGAGGAGCCGTAAAGAAGGTTCCTGCGGGCAGGAAAAGTCTTTTTTGAGCCGGGCAAAGGCCTGAAGGTAATCGCGCAGGATGCGCCGCAAAAGACCCCGCGGCAAGCGCTCCAGGACCTCCGAAAGACTCCCCGAATCCTCCCTTCGGGAAAAGGCCTCCTCCAAGGCCTCAAGCCCCTGACGGGCCTCCCGTACGGCCCGCCACTTGGCCAGAATAACCGCCCAGGTGAACACGGAGAGCAGGAAGAGAATGGCCAGGGTGAGCTTGCCCATGGGCCCCATAGAGAGCATCAGAGACCACAGGTTCATGGCCCCTCCCATAGCAGATCTTTTTTCGGCTGGCCTCCGGCCCGACGAACCAGTTCTTCAAGGGCCCTTCGGCCCTCCTCTCCTAGGTCCTCGGTGTAAGGGTTCACATAGGTCCGGATGTGGGCCTGAAGCACCTCGTAGGAGATTTCCTGGGCTCGGGAACGGATAAAGGGCAAGAGTTCCACAAAACGTTCCTGGGCCAACTTGAGAGATTGCCTCAAGGCCTGAGCTAGGGCCACTTTCACCTCTTGCGGAAGGTCCCGGCGCACCAAAGGGCCTCCCAGAGGAATGGGAAGGCCCGTTTCTTCTTCCCACCAGGCCCCGAGATCTCGCACTACACGGAGACCGTAGGCCTGATAGACAAACCGCTCTTCGTGGATGAGGACCCCGGCTCGGGCCTTTTGCGAGGCCAAGGCGGGAAGGATCTGGTGATAGGGGACAAAACGCCGGCGCCGAGCCTGGGGAAAGGCCAGACGAAAAAGGAGATAGGCTGTGGTGTGCTCTCCGGGGAGGAGGACTTCCACTTGGGCCAGCTCCTCCGGAGAAAGGGAAGGCAAACAAACAGCTTGTCGAGGTTTTAGCAAAGCACTTTGGTGTGAAGAAATCAAGCGTTAAAATTTTAAAAGGCGAAACTTCTCATAATAAGGTAGTTGAAATCCCGCCTTCTTAGGAAGAAGGTAGGTTGCCAAGAAAATTTAAGTTGCCTCGGTGGCGCAGCCGGTAGCGCGTAAGCCTTTTCTTTTCAAAAGAAAAGCCTTAAGGGAAAAGAAAGGGCTGTGCAGTTGCTTGGTAAGCAAGAGGTCGTGGGTTCGAATCCCACCCGAGGCTCTTTTTGTTATCTTCTTTCAGTAGCGAAAAATCGAAAGATATTTAAACAAAATTCTTGTTTAAGACTTAATGACAACTCTAACAAGTTATTCTAAAGAGGAACTTGCAGAGATTCTTGAAAATCCTGAGGAATTTATGGATATCTTTCCGCGGGCAATGCGTCCTAATAAAGTTCGGGATGAA
>QOAM01000053.1 GCA_003978075.1 Thermodesulfatator sp.
CCACTCCACGAGCACCCAGAAGAGCATGGCCGTGGCCGCGGCGGTGTGGGTGTTGATAAAGGCCTGGATAGCGGTGTTATTCACCGCCAGCGCACTTCCGGCATTGAACCCGAACCACCCGAACCAGAGAAGCCCGGTACCGATCACCGTAAGGGGGAGATTGTGAGGAATGAAGGGCTCCTGCTTGGCCCCCCGCCGGGCCCCCACCACCAGGGCCATCACCAGGGCCGCCATACCGCAGCTGGCATGCACCACCAGGCCTCCGGCGAAATCCAGAGTCCCGAGGCTGGCCAGCCACCCTCCGCCCCAGATCCAGTGGCACAGAGGGTTATAGACCAGAAGGGCCCAGAGGAGACTGAAAAGGGCGAAGGCCCGGAAACGCACCCTTTCGGCAAAGGCCCCGGTGATGAGGGCCGGGGTGATGACCGCAAACATGCACTGATAAATCATGAAAGCCGGCTCCGGAACCGTGGAGGCATAGTTGGGGCTGGGGGAAAAGCTTATGTCCCGCAGGGCAAAGTGCTTGAGGCTACCGATAATCCCGTGAAGATCCGGCCCGAAGGAAAGACTGTAACCCACGTAGATCCACTCCAGGGTCACGATGGAGATCATGATGAGACTCTGAATGACCACCGAAAGGACGTTTTTTCTCCGCACCAGGCCCCCGTAAAAGACCGCCAGCGCCGGGGTCATGAGAAGGACCAGAGCCGCGGAGACCAGCAAAAACAGGGTATCGCCCTTGTCCACCATGGGGCACACCTCCCTTTTTCCGGACCGGTTATCAAGATTGATGCCAAAGCGTAGAAGGAAAGGCCCTGGAGCGGAAAACCCGGCCTTTTTCAGGAAGACCTTTGCAATTTTGTTGTCATTCTTCTTCCCCACAAGTCAAGTTTTCTGGGCTTAAGGCCTTGTCTTTCAAGACTTTCAAGCCTTTTGACCATTTTGTTAGAGGGCATAGCCGGTTTCACGATGCTGGGTAAGGTCAAGACCCTGGATCTCTTCTTCCCTTTCCACCCGGAGACCCACCAGAAGGTCTACTGCCTTGAAAAGAGCCCAGGAGAGGGCGAAGCAGAAGAGGGCCCCGGCCGCGGCGCCCACGAACTGGATCCAGAGCTGGTGGGGATTACCGAAAAAGAGGCCGTTGGCCCCGGAGGGGTTCACCGCCCTCGAGGCGAAAATCCCGGTGGCCAGCGCCCCCCAGAAGCCACCCACGCCGTGGACTCCCACCACATCCAGGGCGTCGTCGTAGCCCAAGCGTCCCTTGAGAAGCACCGCGGTGTAGCAGATCACTCCGGCGAGGGCCCCAATGAGGACCGCGGCCCAGAGGGGGACGAAACCCGCGGCCGGGGTGATGGCCACCAGCCCGGCCACGCCCCCGGAGGCCGCTCCCAGGGTGGTGGGAGCCCCCTGAAAGATCCATTCCGCAAAGAGCCAGGTCAGGGCCGCAAGCCCCGCGGCCAGGTGGGTGTTCATGAAGGCCTGCACGGCCACCCCGTTGGCCGCCAGCGCACTTCCGGCATTGAACCCGAACCACCCGAACCAGAGGAGCCCGGCTCCGAGGAGGGTGAGGGGGAGATTATGGGGATGTAAGGGTTCCCGCCGGTAACCGATCCGCGGACCGATGACCAGGGCCGCGGCCAGGGCCGAGGCCCCGGAAGCGATATGGATTACCGTACCCCCGGCAAAATCGAGAGCCCCCAGTTTTTGGAGCCAGCCCCCACCCCAGACCCAGTGGCACAGGGGGGTATACCCCAAGGTGAACCAGAGGGCCACAAAAAGGAGATAGGCGGAAAAACGCATCCTTTCCGCAAAGGCCCCGGTGATAAGAGCCGGGGTGATCACGGCGAACATGAGCTGAAAGGCGGCAAAAAGGAGATGGGGAATGTTTTCCGCCGCCGGGGCCGGCTCTAGTCCCACTCCCCGGAAAAGGGCAAAACGCAGACCCCCGATAAGGGAGGCCTGATCCGGCCCGAAGGCGAGGCTGTAGCCGTAAAGAAACCAGAGAAGGCTCATCAGCCCCAGGCAGATAAAGACCTGAAGGGAGATGGAAAGCACATTTTTGGAGCGCACCAGGCCCCCGTAAAAGAGGGCCAGCCCCGGGGTCATGAGCATGACCAGGGCCGTGGCCAGAAGCATCCATACCACATCCGCCTGCACCATAGAACCAACCTCCTGTATTTTTACTTTATAGGGAAGCAACAATTGTACCAAAAATGAAAAAGTTGTGCCTTTTCTCTTCGCACTACCGAGGCTTTACTGTCACCGAGGAGAATTTTTACAAATTAGTAAGTTTGCCTGAACAAATTAGTTTGTAGAGAGTCGCTCAGGATTTTGCGGGCCGCCTTTTCTAGGGCCCAGCACCGTCTCCCCGGCTCTTGAAGTAATACCTGGTGCAGCCTTTTTCGATTTTTTTGATTATGACGTAGGCCGATCATAATGCCCATTAATAACTGTTAAACTAGGTTAACTTTTTTATTACCCTGTCCGGCTCTCGCCTCTTGATTTTTTTCTATCAGGCATATTATTCTAGAATTCTGATTAAAGCTCAGGAGGCCTTATTAAAGACGGGAGCCCTTGGTCCTTACCTCAGATTAATATGACGCGGAAAGTTGCATGATGGATATTTGGATCTCTGAAGGAGCGTTCTGAAAAAGTTAGTGGTCTCCGGAAAGGAGAGGGAAAATCCGGGTAAAGGGGGTTTAGGAGAAAGTTCCAAGGAGAAAGAGCTTCTCTTAGGTCTCTAAAACACGAAAGAAGGCTCAAATGGCTCTTATAGATTTCGATAAAAAAGAAATCCAGTGTAAAATAGTTTATTATGGTCCCGGACGATCAGGGAAAACTACTAATCTTATTTATATTTACAACGCTCTTCCCGCAAAATTTAAGGGTAAATTTCTCACTATTGAGAGTAAAGGGGAGCACACTCTCCTCTTTGAGCTTTTACCTCTTAGTCTAGGCAAAATTAAAGATTTAACTGTTCGGCTCCAACTTTATACGGTACCCGGGCAGGCTCTTTATAAACAAGCGCGCAAGATGGTGCTCAAGGGGGTTGATGGGGTGGTCTTCGTCGCTGACAGTCTACGCGTTCGCCGAGATAAGAATAAAGAAAGCCTAGAAGACCTTCGAGAGCACCTTTCGGAATGGCAGATGGACATTCACGAAATTCCCCTAGTCTTTCAGTACAACAAGCGCGATCTCGGGGACCTAGGCATTCCCATCCTTTCTGTAGAAGAGCTACAGGAAGACCTCAATTTTGAACTTAAGGCCCCCTATTTTGAAGCCATCGCCCTTAAAGGAGTGGGAGTTTTGGAAACGTTAAAGGCTATTAGTAAAATGAGTGTACACTATATTGCTCAAAAATATCTTAAATAGAGGCCCTCATGGAAGAAAAAGAGAAATTTACCGAAGAGCTGGAACAGGAAGTAGAAAAAGCCTTGGATGAGATCCTTAGTGGGGCTAAAAAAAGGGAATTAACAGAGGAAGAAACCGAAAGCTATGCCCTCTTAGAACCCGTAGAAGAGGATGAGACTCTCCAAAAAGAGCTCGAAGAGCTCATAGGAGAGATTCTCACCATCGAGTGGGAAATTATTCCAGAAATTGCGGAAGAGGCTTATAATAAGTGTCGTAAACTTCGCAGCAGCCATCTTGATCCCACCACTCTGAAGCTCTTGGATTTTTTGGAAAGGGTCTTGGAGGAGGTCCGCTCCCCGGAAAAAGTTGAGGCCCGCCATCTCGAACTTATCAAAAAAGCCGGAGATATCCTTTATCGGTATAAGTTTGAGAACTTACCCGCAGAAGAAGTTTTGGAAGAATTAGAGGTTCTTTCTCAGGAAGAGGAGGTGATAAGGGAGGAAACGAAAGAGGAAGAGCCAGAGCTAGAGCTGGAACTCGAGCTTGAACCCGAAAAGCCCTCTGCGGAAGCCGAGCCCGTGATGGAAAAAGAGAAAGAGGAGACTCCTTCACCAATTTCCCCTCCCTCCGCTCCGGGTTTTGAGGAAAAATTTTTCGAACAACTTCTTCGAACTTATGAACGAATTGTAGCCGTAGAAGAGCTTCTCAAGGAAGGGCTTTTCAAAGGATCTCGCAAACTCCTTCTCAAAGCCCGAAAAGAAATCGAAGACTTTTTAGGAGAAAATTATCAAGAGGAACTGAGAGAACGGGAAAAAAGGATTCAGGAATTTTTGCGTCAACAAGAAAAAAAGGTGGTAGAAGTTCCCCCTTTAGAAAAGGTACTCTGGTGTCAGACCCTCAGCCAGGAACTTTTTATTCCTTTAGACGAGGTGGCTTTTACCGGGGAAATCAAGGATTACTGGCGCAGGAGCTTAAGTGAAGGGATCTTTCCCCTGAAGCTCCTTAAGGGGGGAAGTTTTTGGAGGCGATGGTTTGGAAAGATCGGTCCCAAGCTTCAGGGAGAGCTGGCCCAAAAATCCGAGAAAGAACTGGCTAACCTGGTCTTCAAGACCAACAAACCCCTTACTTCAGAGACCCAATTGGTTCTCCTCTGGAAAGAGGGTAAGGGGTTGGCTCTTTTGGTAAACGAGTATAAAATTGAAAGTGTAGATTCCCGGATGGAGTGGCTCCCCGCGGAGCCCCCTTTTATAGGAAAGACAATAAAAGAGGGATCTGAGATCTTTCTTTTTTCAGTAACACACACTTAAGATGGAGCTTGTAGAACAGACTCTGATCGAAAATCGTCTTAGAGAGGCGGAGATTTACGCCAAACAGGGCTTAATAGATGAAGCCCTAGAGGTATATCGTACTCTGCGCGACCTGGTATCGGAGGAAGAAGACGGACTTAAAGAGGAAATCCAAAAGAGGATCTTGGAGCTAGAGGCGTTTAGAGGGTCGGTTTCTGAGGAGCTCCTTTCCAAAGGTGCCGAGGAAGAAAAGTTCAAAAAGGCCCTTACTTTGAAAGAGGGGGCTTTTTACCAAGAAGCGGCTAAGCTTCTGGAGGAGCTGGCCCGGGAAAGCCCCCGAACGGAAGTTTATTCTCACTTGGCCGATTGCTTCACTGCTCTGGGAGAGCACGAAAAAGCAGCCAACTGTCTGAGACAGGCCCTGCGTCTTTTCCCTCTCACCCCAGAGAACCGGCTCGAATATCTCGAGCTAAAAAAGCGCCTAGCGGAAGAATTGGAAAAGGCCTACGAGTTCGAGCAGGCCCTTATCGTCTATCAAGACCTGGAAAGAGAGCTCCTGGGAGAAGAAAAAGAACAAGTACAAGAGAAGATTGCTTTTTTGCGGGATTTGGTGCAAGGGGCCTCGCAGCTCAAGTTCCTTTTCAAGGAAAAAGTCCTTACCCCTTCGGTCTGCAAAGAGGCCTTGGAGATAGCTAAAGAGGAAGGAGCAAGCATAGAGAGTGTTCTCATCGAAAAGTTCGGTATCTCTAAAGAGCTCATAGGACAGGCCCTCTCGCGCTTTTACAATTGTCCCTTCTGGGAATTCAAGGAGGGCCTTCTTCTCAAAAAGCCTGATTGCCTGGAAGGGGTCAAGGAAACCTTTTTAAAGCAGCTCCTCGTGGCCCCTCTGTTGAGAGAAGATGGGGGACTGGCCTTGGTGATCTCCAACCCTTTCGACATAAATGCCTTGGAACAGGCCAAAAAGATCCTCAAGATAAAAGACTTTGAGCTCTTGGTGGCCCTTCGAGAAGACATCCTCAAACTTTTGGACTATTACTATGGCCTCCAACAGTATCCTGAAACAGCCCCGCTTTTGGAGATCCTTCCGGAAGAGGAAACGGTAGAGGAAGAGGAAGAAGGTATCCCAGAGGATCAGGAAAGTGTTGTAGTCCAATTTGCCAATTATCTTTTGGAGGAGGCTTACAATCGGGGGGCCTCGGACATCCATATCGAAAGTCTCACCGGCCGCCGAGGAGCGCAGATCCGCTTCCGCATTGATGGAGAATGCATCCCCTTCCAGACCGTACCCTATCAGATGAAACGCCCTCTCATCTCCCGCTACAAGATTATGGCCGGTTTAGACATTGCTGAAAAGCGTCTCCCTCAGGACGGAAAGATCAAATTCCGCACCCGCACCGGAAAGGTCTTTGAGGTCCGGGTGGCTACCATTCCCACCATTGAGAACAATGAAGATATAGTTATGCGTATCCTTGGAGGGGTT
>QOAM01000020.1 GCA_003978075.1 Thermodesulfatator sp.
ATCGGAGCGGTCAATACCGTGGTAAATCCGGCGGGGCGTCTCTGGGGGACCAATACCGACTGGTTGGGGGTAAAGCGTAGCCTGGAGGAGGCGGGGCTCCAGCTTGAGGGAAAGAGGGCGGTGGTGGTGGGGGCCGGGGGAGCGGCCCGGGCCGTGGTTTACGCCTTACAAGAAATGGGGGCCGAGGTGGAGATCTATAATCGTACGCTAGAGCGGGCCCAGGCCCTGGCCAGGACCCTAGGAGGAAGAGCCTTCCCCCTGGGGGAAATCCCTCGAGCCCAGGGAGAGATCATTATCCAGACCACCAGTGTGGGTTTGAAAAGCTGGGAAAGCCCGGTGCCTGCCGAGATCTTCCGCCGTTTTAAGGCGGCCATGGATCTGGTTTATGTCCCCCTTAAAACGCGTTTTCTTTGCGAGGCGGCGGCGGCGGGATGTCTCATCATCGATGGACTCCGTATGCTGGTTCACCAGGGGACCGAGCAATTCCGTCTTTTCACCGGCCGAGAGGCCCCGGTGGAGCTCATGTATCAAGCGGCTTTAAAGGAGCTGAAAAGGGGTGAAAAAAAGGGAGATTAAACCCTTAGAGGGTCCGATCAGGGCGCGGCTGCGGCTGCCGGGATCCAAGAGTCTTACCCAGCGGGCCCTTCTCTGCGCAGCCCTAGCCTCAGGGGAATCCCGCCTGGAAAACCCTTTGTGGAGCGAGGATACCGAACTCTTGGCCCGGGCCTTGAGCGTCTCCGGGGCTGAGGTGCGTCTGGAAGAAGGGAGCTTCAGGGTCCGCGGGACCGGGGGAAGCCCTTACTTTTTAGAAAGAGCCGAGATTTTTTTCGGAAACAACGGCACGGGCTCGCGCTTCTTTCTGGCCTACGCCGCCCTGGCCCGGAGAGGAAAGGCCGTCCTCTACGGAAAGCCCCGCCTGCACGAGCGTCCCATGGGCCCTCTGCTGGAGGCTCTACGCTCTCTAGGGGCCCAACTGAGGTGTCTCGAGAAGGAGGGCTTCTTGCCGGTGGAGGTCCTCCCCGGAGAACTTCAAGGGGGGCGGGTCCCTCTTTCCGCGGAAAAGAGCAGTCAATTTGTCTCCGCGCTCCTTCTTATCGGTCCCTATCTCCCCGGGGGTTTGGAGTTGGAGATCCAAGGGCCCATGGTCTCCACCCCTTATGTGGAGCTCACCCTCGCGGTGATGCAGGCCTTTGGGGCCGAGGTCCAGAAGAGACCTCAGGGTTTCCGGGTCCTTGAGGGGCGCTATCAGCCGCAGACCTACGAAATAGAGGGCGACGCCTCCAGCGCCTCTTATTTTCTAATCCTTCCGGCCCTTCTGGGGGGCAGTGTGGTGATAGAAAATCTTTCTCTCCATTCACTCCAGGCCGACAGCCTCCTCCTCTCTCTTCTTGTAGAGGTTGGAGGAAAGGTAGAGGCCGTGGAAAAAGGGGTACGGGTCTCTTTTTCCGGAAGACCCCGGGCCTTTGAAGTCAACCTACGGGAGGCCCCGGACCTTTTTCCCACCTTAGGGGTGCTGGCAGCCTGGGCCGAAGGCCGGAGTCGCCTCTTCGGTGCCCCCCATCTCCGCTACAAGGAGTGCGATCGGATCGCCGCGATGGCTACGGAGCTGAAAAAGTGCGGAGCAGCGGTGAAGGAGCTCCCCGATGGCATAGAAATTGAGGGAGGAAAGCCGCTGCAGGGGGCCGAGATTGAGACCTACGAGGATCACCGGATTGCTATGGCCTTTGCCGTGCTGGGGCTCGCGGTTCCGGGGATGGTCATCCGTCATCCGGACTGTGTGGCCAAGTCCTTTCCGGAATTCTGGGATTATTTGGAACGCCTTTACCGAAGGCCGTGAAGATCAAGAGGGTGGTGCTTATCGGTTTCAGGGCCACGGGGAAGAGCACCGTGGGGCGGCTCCTGGCCCAAAGACTTTCCTGGGACTTCGTGGACCTGGACGATTATCTAAAAGAGAAACTGGGAAAGAGCATCCGAGAGGTGGTAGAGGAAGCGGGGTGGGGGGTTTTTCGAGAGGCCGAACGGAAGGCCCTACAGGAGATGAGAGGGCGGAAAAAATTGGTGCTGGCTGTGGGGGAGGAGCAGTTATGCATCGAGAGGAGATGGAGAGCCTGGCGCAGGGGAGTCTAGTGGTCTGGCTTAAGGCCTCGGCGGAGACCATTGTCCGGCGTCTAGAGGCCGATCCTCGTACCGGGGATCAGCGCCCTTCCCTCACCGGAAAACCCCTCAAGGAAGAGGTACAGGAACTCCTCCGTACAAGGACCCCTCTTTATGACTCCCTGGCCCATCTGGAGCTTTCAAGCGATGCTCTCTCTCCCCAAGAATTGGTGGAGGTGCTCCTAGCCCATCCTTTCCTACACCCCTGAGAAAGTTCGCCCGACTCTGACCTTTTACTCCGAGTTTTTGTAAAGTTGATAATACTTCAGCACTAGATCCACGTAGTGGCGAGTTTCCGGGAAGGGAGGGAGCCCTTGCCAACGTCGTACCACCTGGGGACCAGCATGATAAGCGGCCAGGGCCAGGCGCAGATCCCCAAATTCCTCAAGAAGTCTCCGGAGAAATCGGGCCGCTCCTCGAAGGTTTTCCCGCGGATCAAAGGGATGCCGTACCCCAAAGATACGGGCTGTCTCCGGCATGAGTTGCATAAGCCCTAGAGCCCCTTTAGAAGAGATCGCTCGGGGATTAAAGTCTGATTCTACCCGGGCTATGGCTTTGAGAAGGGCTGGATCTAGACCTTCGCTCCAGGCCACTTCCTGGATAAGGTCCATTATGAAAGAAGGAGCACGGTGGGGAACCGGAGCAGGAAGATAGAGTTCCCATCCCGGGCCTACAGGGACATTGGTAAAATAAACCCTCCCCCAGGGGTCTATATAGCGATAAATAGCGGCTTTTACTGGCAGCACCGACCCCAGGCCACAGCCCACAAACCCCAATAGTAAAATCACACAGAGGCTTCGCGGAAAGCCCGGCGACATTCTTCGCTACAAAAGTAGTAAGTCCTCCCTCTGAATCTCAGCGAGAGAGCCCTACTTTTCGGGCAATAAACTCCACAAACTGGATCTTCTACCAGCTCTTCTGTCCCAAGGGTTGTTCCTGAAGCCCCTTTGCGCCCTAGAAATTCTCTCAGGTCTCGCACTAAACCCCGCACCGCCCACCAGAACATTCCTAAGAACAAAAGAATTAACCCTATACGCCACATTTTACTTTAACGAACAAATCGGCTCCCCCCTCTTTCCAGGATTTCCATCCCCTCTCCGCGATACATTTAGATTTTTAACAACTCTTCGAAATCTTCAGCTCTTTTAAAACCTTCCCCCTCCCTTCTTATAAGCTATGGGCCGATCCTCAGGAATAGTTTTAGTCGGTTTAAAAGATCGTCTGAGGGGCATATTTATGCGTGCCTTCCACCACCTCCACCCCGGCCTTTTCCTTTACGGCCTTGAGAATATCCTCCTTGCGAGGGCAGAAGTTGGCCATACAGGTACCAATATGTAATACATCAACTTTTTCATTTAAGGCCGCTAATTGAAGATTTAAATGTCCTAGACTCACTACACTTCTGTTCCGATTACCTTCACATCCTCCGCAGTCCACTATCCCTACAATGGCTGCCTCCTCGTCCTTATATCTTTCAAATTCTCCCTCCCTTCTCATAAAGGCCACCAGACATTTGGCGTCCCCTGGACATAAATTACCGTTTCTTATCATGTTACAAGCCAAAATCACAATCTTTTTCATTTTAACCCCTCCTTTTGGTATTTCTTTAAAATTTAACCCTCTTTTCTCCAAGTTATCCAAAAAGACCTTTCTTTGAAGACAAACCCTCACCCCTTCAAAGGTCTCTAAAAAATTTTTACACGAGCTCTTGCAGAAGGTCAAGCATCTCGGCCTCTCTCCGCGACAGCAATAGCTGTACCCTTTGATAACTTGTCCCAGGCAAAGACTGAAACGAGACCTCTGAATAAATGAGGTAATTTTGCGCCTATTTAAGGCCAAAAATGAGAATTTTTCTAAAAAGTAAACCTTGTAGTCAGTATTTTAGATATCGTTCGGGAGTGTCCACCCAAGTGTGGAAATTGTAGAATGATCAAATCACAGAAAGAATAGTGGACACCATGGGAAGAGTCAAGAAAGCCCCTCAGCTCGAAGAAGTGCAGACTACTATTAAGAAACTTGTCCGGCGTACTTTGAGGCAAGCCCCGGATTGAGACGGAAGGGAATCCATGAGGAGACAGGGGGGTAAAGTCCCTAGTTTGGGGGTAAGGTAACCATGCCGGAGCCGGGTGTGAGATGAGGTGGGGACTTTTCCTGGAATAAGTGGGGACTTTGGCTGGAATACGCAGTTTTAGAGGGGAGGGCTGTAAAACCGTTGAGGCTCTAAGAGCCGGCGGAGGGAGTTGAACCCTCAACCCTGGGATTACAAATCCCATGCTCTGCCTATTGAGCTACGCCGGCAAAAGGAGCGGAATGGCGGAGGGGGTGGGATTCGAACCCACGGTGCCGGTTTTGCCGGCACACTCGCTTAGCAGGCGAGCGCCTTCGACCACTCGGCCACCCCTCCAGTATTCTCTTATTCTAAACTCTTCATTTCTTTTAGGCAAGAGATAATTGGAGGAACGAAAGGTTTAGGTGACCCCAGTATCGGCGCTCAGGACCTTGAGGGCTCTGGGGCTGGCCGCGCTTCTTGGAGCGGAGAGCCTACGAGAACTTCGCCGTCAGGGCTTAGACGGAGCCCCGGTCTTTTTCCTTTGTAACGCACAGTTATGTCGAGTCACCCCCGAGGCGAAAGGACCTCACCTTTCAGCTCTCATTCAGATTTTAGGAAGATTTGGCTCTAGTACTCCTGATCTTGGTTTTTTCCCGAAAGAGCTTCTTATCTGTAAGGTTTGAAGCTTAGCGTATATCCCCAGACTGTCAAACTCCGGTTTACAAGACTCTTCCGAGACTTATATTCCAAAAAAAGCTTGGTCAGGAGGGAAAAATGGAGCAAAAAGAGGGATGTGTAGGTCCGGCTAGGGGACCCATAATAGAAGGGGAACCAGAAGAAGAAAAATCAAAGAAGGAGGGTATAAGCATGAAGGTAAAGGTAGGGCAGCCAGCCATCGATTTTGAAGCGAATGCTTATGTTCCTGGAGAAGATTTTAAGACGGTGAAGCTTTCGGATTACAAGGGTCAATGGATTGTTCTTTGTTTTTATCCGGGGGACTTTACCTTCGTTTGACCTACGGAACTGGCAGCGGTCGCTGTCCACTATCCCGCTTTGAAGGAACTAGGGGTAGAAGTTCTGGCCATTAGCACGGACAGTCATTTCATCCACAAGGTTTGGCAGGAACAGGAGCTTTCCAAGATGGTGGAAGGGGGAGTGCCTTTTCCTTTGCTTTCGGACCCCGGAGGAAGGATCGGTCAGGTGTATGGGGTCTATGATGAGAGAGCCGGGGTGGACATAAGGGGGCGTTTCATTATTGATCCGGATTTTGTAGTGAAGGCTGTAGAAATTCTCACTCCTGAAGTGGGACGGAACCCCGAGGAACTCCTTCGGCAGATAAAGGCCTTGCAACACACGAGGAATACCGGAGAGGTCACCCCCTCGGGCTGGCAGCCGGGAGAAAAAACCTTAAAGCCTGGTCCGGCCTTAGTAGGAAAAGTGTGGGAGATCTGGAAACCGCAGGTCTAGAAAAAATTTTTAAAGGCGGGCCTTGCGCCAGCCTTGGGCCTTGAGACGTTCGACCCGTCTCTGGGCCCAGGTACGTATTTCTTGGAAATAAAGGAGAGGGTCTTCCTCTAAGAGGGATATAATGCGTTCTTTCTCGGCCTTTATTTCCTCTAGCTCCCCAGGATAGGTTTCTTTCCAACTAGCATATCCCTCATCAAAAATAAATTCCGGGGTAATCTCCTCCGGAGATAAGTTTAATTTAGAACCCCCCACAAAACTTAACAAACGCCTCACAGTGACCGAGGAGTTCAGTATTTATCGATTCGGTATACGGAGCGACTAGGGGAGGCGGGGATAGAAAGTTCGGTGGGGAGCAAGGGGGATTCTTACGATAATGCTTTAGCGGAGACAGTAATAGGCCTTTACAAGACGGAGGTGAT
>QOAM01000028.1 GCA_003978075.1 Thermodesulfatator sp.
CTTTCCAAGGAGGAAGATCCTCGTCGGCCCCTCTCTCCCGAGGGGAGGGAGGAGACCCAGCGGATGGCTGCCTGGCTCAAAGAGTTGGGTCTGCGGGTCCCGGAGATCTGGCACTCCACTAAGCTAAGAGCCAAAGAGACGGCGGAGGTCCTGGCCGAGGCCCTGGAAGCCCGCACCCTGGAAAAAGAGGGGCTAGCCCCCCTGGACGATCCCGCTCCTCTGGCAGAAACCCTCAAGAGCCGCACCGAAGACCTCCTTATTGCCGGACACCTTCCTTTTCTCTCCCGGCTGGCCAGTCTTCTTCTCTTGGGAGACCCAGAAAAGGAGATCGTGAACTTCCGCTTTTCGGGGTGTTTAGCCCTGGTACGGGAGGAGTCCTGGCGTATTGACTGGTTCCTCAAGCCGGACCTCCGGGCCTAAAAATATCCTGGCAGGGTGGTCTGTGGAGGAGTAAAGTCTAGAAGATTTTTTTCGCAGAAAGGTCCAGCGTGCGGAGAGAATTTCTTTTCAAGGTCTGGTCAGCCAGGGTCCTCACCCTGGCCCGGGGGTTTCTCGTGGCCCTTTACCTGCATCGCGAATGGCGATCGGAGATACGCCCCAAACGGGTGCGCCGCTGGGTACCCCCAGGCAGGCCCCTCCGCGTGGCCCTGGTCACGGAGTATTATCATCCTGTCCTAGGAGGCATCACTGAACACGTGCATCATTTCGCTCAGTACCTTCTTCTTTATGGCCACGAGGTCGCCATTTTCACTCCTGTAGTGGGAACCTTTCATACCCACTTTGAGGAAAACTTCTGGATGTCCCTCCTTCATCGTTATCTGCGACCCTATCTCGAGGCCCTTTCCCTGTGCATTGCGGTCTCTCCGGCCTGCGTCCATTCTTTGGAGCGTTATTTCCCAGACCTCCCCCTTTGTGGTTATTCTTAACGGAGTGGACACCAAACTCTATCATCCCGAGGGACCGCGGCTTCCCGAGTTCTTGGACGGAAATTTCAACATCCTCTATGTGGGGAGATTCGATCCCCGCAAGGGGCTAGAGATGCTCCTTAAGGCCTTCGCCCGCTTGGCCAGGAGGCGCAAGGACCTGCGCCTCATCATTGTAGGCTTCGGCCCGCTGGAGGGGCGTTACCGACGCCTGGTTCCCCTTGATCTGCGCTCCCGGGTAATTTTTGCGGGACGGGTGGACGAGGAACGCCCTCTCTACTACCGCACGGCCCATGTCCTTTGTTTCCCGGCCAAGAAGGGTAGCTTTGGGATCACCCTTCTGGAGGCCATGGCCTGCGGAACCCCGGTAATTACTACGGACCTCTACTTTCCCCCCTTCTGCGGAAGGAGAGGAGGCCCCCGCCCAGGCCCTGGGGGTGGCCCTCCTTTATCATGCCCTCCAGATCTTGGTCTTGCTTTTTCTGGGAGCGGGGGTCCTAGCCTTTAATCTCCTTCCGGGAGCAAGAGGGAACGCAGATCCACCGATTGCGGAGTGATCCGTGGAAGGGGGGGTATCTCCGGGCCCTCTGGGGTTAGCCTCGCCAAACGGAGCTCCAGGGTGGTGTGAAGGGGCGGACAGTGTAAAAGCACTCCCTGGGGTTTCAAGCTAACCTTCAACAGGGGCCTTTGGAGAAAGGTCAGCACGAGAGAGCCTCGCTCCAACTTCAGGCGATAGCCCTTTCCTAATTCTAGGGGGGCCCCAGGTGGCCACCGACCCAGCAAGAGATAGGGCAGGACTTCGTCCAAGGGGTCAGGAAAGGGTCGGAAGCGAAAGGCCTGCATCGGCCCCTGAGGGCCCTCCACCCACACCACCGTACCCCTTCTGAACCATAGCCGAAAGAGGACCTCTCCCCAGGGCGAAAGGGCCTCGGCGTAAAGTATCCCAGGCCGGACCAGGATGACCGTTCTGGCTGAAAGACGTTTCCCCGGGGCCGTGAGGTGGAGCCGCGCCACGGCGGTAAGGTTGGGGGCTTCAGGAGGCGGGGGTAGCCCTCTAGGTGTACGGGCGCAGGCCGAAAAAAAGAGGGTGATAAGGGCTAGGAGGAGCCTTGAGGGGAGGGGCACTTCTTAACCTTTTTCTGGATGCGCTCCCGATCCCGACGATGCTTGACCCGGGAAAGGGCCTCCCGGTAAACCCGGCAGGCCTCCTCCCGACGTCCCAAGGACTGAAGGATGTCCCCTTGGTGTTCCAGGATTATAGGGTCTCCCTGAGAGAGTTTTACCGCCCGCTCTATCTCCTTGAGGGCCTCTCGGGTTTTTCCCCGTTTGTAAAGGACCCAAGCCAGGGAATCCACGATGTAGCCAGCTTCGGGTTCCTTTTTCAGGGCTTTGCGGATCAACTTCTCGGCCTCCTCGAGATTTTCTCCCAGCTCCGCGTAAGTATAGCCCACAAAGTTGAGGACCACGGGGTCCTCCGGGGCCTCAGAGAGCAGGGGTTTTACTACGGAGAGGGCCTCCCGAAGGCGCCCCACACAGGAAAGGAGAAGCCCTTTGGTAAGGATGAGGTCTTGATTATGGGGAAAGCGGGTCAACCCTTGGTCCACAAAAGAGAGCCCTTCCTGACAGTAGTCCATCTCTTCGGCAGCCGTGGCCGCCAGAAAATAGAGCTTGGGATCCTCCGGGGAGGAAGCCAGCACCTCCCGAAGATAGGCCAAGGCCTCTTCTGGCCCGGAGAGCTTTCGTTTGAGGTTGAAGATGTGCTCCACGGCGTCGGGATAGAGATCGCTTTGGGGAGGAATCTTTTCATAAGTGGCCAGGGCCTCGGAGGTCTTTCCGGCCTTCTCTAGGACCATTCCCAGGAGAAAAAGCACACGCTCGTTTTCTGGCTCCTTTTTGAGCTCTTTTTTCAAAAAATTCTCGGCCTCCTGCCAGCGTCCGGACTCTACATAAAGTTGCAAAAGGGCTTGCTGGAGATGCACGTTTTGGGGATCCTGACGCAGGGCCTTTTGATAAAGTTTGATAGCCTCTTCAAAAGACCCGCTCTTGCGGAAGAATTCCCCGGCCTCCATGATGATCCGCAGGTCTCCCGGGGAAAGGTCCACGGCCTTGAGGTAGGCCTGGCGGGCCTCCTGCGGATGACCAGCCCTTGCCAGAAGACGGGCCTTGAAAAGCCACAAGGGGGCCGAACGAGGGTGGTACTTCAGGATGCGCTCCAGGGAGCGAATGGCCCCTTCAAGATCTTGCTGCGAAAGATAGGCGTTAAGGAGGAGCCCCAGGGCCTCCTGGTTCTGCGGGTTCTTCTCTACCACCTTTTCTAGGGTGGCGATGGCCCTCAAGAATCTCTTTTCCGAGAGGTAGACCCGAGCCAACAGTAGGAGCAGTTCCTGATCTTCAGGGGCCAGCTTAAGGGCTTGGCGAATTACAGCCTCGGCCTTTTCGTACTGGCCCAAGCGTCCGTAAATCTCGGCCAGGAGCTTGCGCGGATAGAGGGCCTGAGGATCTTCGCGTAGGACCCTCGAAAGCTCCCGTCGCGCCTCGGAGAGGTGACCCTCTTGGTAAGCCCGCACACCCCGCAAGAAGTGATAATAGGCCTCGGCCTGCTTTCCCGCCACCGAGACCCCGGAAAGCTGTACCCAGAAAAAAAGACTAAGCAGTAGAACCTTCCAGAGCCAAGGGATAATTGTGCGCATCCGGCAACCTCTCCTCAAGATACTTACGCAATTTGCGCAGGAGTCTTTCTTCAATCTGTCTCACCCGCTCCCGGGAGATGCCAAAACGCTTCCCGATCTCCTGGAGGGTGAGGGGGCTTTCCGCCAGCAATCTTTCATAAAAGATGACGCGTTCCTTGTCCTGAAGGGTCTGACCAAATTCGTGCAAAAGCTGAGAAAAGCGCGAAAGCACCTCCTGCCGGGCGATCTGGTCTTCCACTGAAGGCCCGGGGGCCCGGAGGAAATCCTTAAAGGCGTCCTCGGAGTCCTCTTTGAGGGGGGCCTCAAGGCTTACATCCGAGGCCGCAAGTCTCTGCTCCATCTCCACCACATCCTTTTCTTTCACCTGGAGCCTCTCGGCGAGCATTTTAGGGGTGGGCTTAAAACCCAGAGCCTCCAGGCGCTCCTTCTCCTTACGCAGGTTGTAAAAGAGTTTGCGCTGGGCCTGCGTGGTCCCGATCTTGACCAGTCGCCAATTATCCATGATGTACTTGAGGATGTAAGCCCTGATCCAGAAGGAGGCGTAATAGGAAAACTTCACCCCCCGATAGGGATCAAACTTGCGCACCGCCTGCAAGAGCCCCAGGTTACCCTCTTGGATGAGGTCGAGGAAGTTCTTGGTCCAGAATTGCTGGAACTCCAGGGCAATCTTCACCACCAGGCGCAGATTGGAAGTTACCAGCTTGTAAGCCAAACGCGGATCGCGGGTTTCATAATATTCCTTAGCGATGCGTTCCTCTTCTTCCCGGGAAAGAAGGGGGAACTTGCTGATCTCCGCCAGATACCGCTGCAGCGGATCTAGGGCCGAGGGAAGGGATCGATTCTCCTCCAGGGCCGGGACCGGAAGCGCTTCTTCCTGGGCCCCTTTCTTCGGATCTTGCTCCGCCAGAGATCCTTTCCGCGAAAGAGATTTTTTCTTAGAGGCCATAAAGCTATTATACCTGAACTAGGCCTACCTTCTAGCACGATCCTCTGAAGCTCAGAGACAGAGATCTCAGGTCAGTTGGGGGATGTTAAAATAGGCCCAGGAGAAGGGATCAATATAAGAATGCGGATCTTCATCGGAACCTGCGGCAATAAGGTAGGGCTTTCCCGCTATGTGGAATGCTTTAATGCCTTGGAGATTAACGCCACCTTTTACCGTTTCCCCTCGGAAAAGAGCCTCCGGAATTGGGAAAAAGTTCTTGCCCAGCTCGAGGATTTTCGTCTTGCCCTTAAGGTCTTTCAGGGATTGACCCATCCTGTAGGCTCTCCCACCTGGCGAAAAAGTGGGCTCTCCCCGGAGGAACAGGCGGCCTTAAAGGGGAAGGTAGGCTGCTTGCGTCTTACCCAAGCCACCCGCGCTTTCTTTTCCCAAACTCTGGACCTGGCGGAGAGACTCTCGGCCCGCTACCTCCTCTTGCAGCTCCCCCGAAATTGTGAAAGCGAGACCGGACGTTTTCGCGAATTTCTGGGCTGGGCCCGGGATCTTCTAGCCCCCCGGGAGTTGCACCTGGCCCTGGAGATCCGCTGGGAGGACCCGGAGCTTCTGGAAAAACTCTGGGAGGAACTGAAAGTAGTCCCTGCCTTCGATCCCCTGCTTTTCCCCCGACTTTGGGAGAAGTTTCAAGGACTACCTCGGGCTTACTTTCGCCTCCACGGGGAACGCCGAGGAACTCGTCTCATCTACCACAAAAAGTACACGGAGGAGGAGCTGCAAAGCTTGGCTAGGCGGATAAAGGCTCTTAGCGCCGAAGAAGTGTTGATCTTTTTCAATAACGTCTATATGCACGAGGACGCCCTGCGCTTCCAGAAGATCCTAGAAGCTGTCTTCTGAAACCTCTAGAAATGGATTCTAAGAATGGTGAATTTGGAGGCAAGAGTTAGGGGCTTCACCTCCAAGGTAAATAGAGCTTTTTCAAGGGTCTCTTTCTCTCCGAGATAGTCGTGGGAAGGGTTAGCCGAGATGGTAAAAAAACGAGAGGAGATTTTGGAGTTTGTCCAGGAGCGGGAAAAGCCCGAAGGAGGCTTCGGGGCCACCCCCCGCCTTCCGGCCACGGTGGAAGACACCTACTTTGCGGTGCGTACCCTTCGGGAACTTTCGGCCCTCAGGGAGAATATTCTCAAAAGGCTGAGGGCCTTTCTGAAAGGAAAGCCCCCTGGCCCCTCCACCCAGCCTGTGGTCCTTCAACGTTGGCTCTGGCTGGCCGCAAAGGCCGGACTTCGGCCTCCCGAAGGGGTGAAAGATCTCCTGGCCGCCTTTCTGCGCCGCATTCACCCGCATTCTTTAAAGCCCTTGGTGCTTTCCGCCCTTTACGAAAGCGCCCGCTTCCTGAAAATTCCGGTGGGCGAAGACCTCCCGAAGGTCGCCTGTACTCTCCGCCCCCGTACCCTTTCCGATCTTTACCACCTCTCGCGGGTGGCCCCGGAGCTCCTCACCCAAGA
>QOAM01000009.1 GCA_003978075.1 Thermodesulfatator sp.
CCCGGAGGAAACGGTCCTCCTTACCACCCTGGGGGACCTTCCCGTGGAGGCCGCGGACATGCAGACCACCATCTTCGTGGGAAACCGCGAGACCTTCCGGCTGGAACGCTGGCTGATCACCCCCCGGGGCTACCGCGGCCGGAGATTCTAAAAATGACCGGCGAGGAAATCTTGCGGAAGAAGGCCCGCATACCTAAAAAGGAAATCTCTTGAAGCTCTAGCTGGGATCTTTAGGCCTTGCGACGATGGGCCCAAAGGAGGTGACTACGGGGGAATTCCCGGGCTAAAACCCTCTCGCAGATCTTGAGGAGTTCGCGGACCTCCCCGGCCCGGAAATCCTCCTGGAAAAAGCCCCGCTCCTCCACCCGGAAGCCCTGAGGCTCCCGGATGACCCGCACCAGGCGGTTGCGCTTCTTACAAAGAAAGTCCAGACACTCTCCCGCTTTCAGTCCCGAAAGCCTTTCCCGCAGCCATCGCAGGGCCTCCTCCCGCCGAATGCGGCTCATACTTGCTATCTTAGAAAAATTTTTATAGAAGGGAAATATGCGTTGGAGCTTCTTTCTCCTCCTTCTCGGGGGATTTTTCCTGCTAAAGGCCCCGGCCCAGGCCCTGGAAAGGGTGCCTCAAAGCCTTACCCTTTCCGGCCAAGGGGTTCAATTGCGCGAGCTCTTGCGTCTCGGCCCTCAAGATTTTCCGAGCATCGTTCTCGCCTTTCCGGCCCTTCTCCAAGAAGAAGACCTCCAGGTAGTCCGCCAGTCTAAAGACTGCCGAATAGTTTTTCAACCTCTGGGAGAAGGGCCTCCCGAGGGTCCGGTGGCTAAAAGACTGGCCGCTCTCCAAGCAAAGAAGGAAAAGGTACAAGAGGGACTTGCGGCCCTCTCTCTGGAGGAAAAACATTTGAAGGAGCTTAAACGCCTTCCCGGAGAGTCGGCCCAGGACTTCCTCACCGCCCTTTCTAGCCGATATCGCCAGATCCTTGAGAAGAAGAGGGCCCTTCAGAAGGAGCTGGCGCAACTTCACCGCAGAGAAGAAGCCCTGCGGCAGGCCTTAAGTCTCAAAAAGTTTACCTATTTTCGTCTCCAGGCCCTGTGCACCCCTCCCCGAACCCTAGAGCTGGTGGTGGAATATCCCGTAGAAGGGGTGAGTTTCAGACGAGAAAGGGAGGTGCAAGTCCTTCCGGGACGGGGACAGTTGATAATCCGCGATTTTCTTCGCCTAAAAGAATCGTTAGGCAAGCCTTTTTCCAAGATAGAGATCCTCTGGGAGACCTCTCCTCCAGGCCCGGAGATCCTGAAGCCTCCTCCTTTTCATCCCTGGTGGGTGGGGGAGCCCCCGATACGGCCTATGTTGAAGATACAGGCGGGTGCTAGATTAAAAGCTCCAGGCCCTCCCCCGAAGCCTACCCTTTACGGAAAGCTCTATCGCCTTCGACATATCTCTCTCCGTCCGGGGATCTCACAACTCTTACCTTTAGAGACGCGAAAGCTCCCTGCTGACTTTCGCGTGGAGATCCCTGCCTATTTCCGGCCCCGAGCCTACCTAGCCGTCTCCTTTCGTCCCGGGACCTATCTTCCTCAGGCCCGGACCCGCTTTTTCCTCGGGAAGGTTCTCCTCTCCCAGCGCAGGCTCTCCGATCTCCGCCCCGGCCAAAAGTACACCTTCTACTTGGGTTCCGACCCTTGGGTGGAGGTGGAAAAGGAAATCCTGAAAGATTATCAGGAAACGGTGGGGGTGGTGCGGAAGATGAAACGCTGGACCCGGATCTGGAAAATCAAGGTCCGCTATCACCACCCGCAGAGTCTCCCGGTGGTCCTTTACGAGAGGCTTCCGGTAAGCCGGCGAAAAGAGGTCAAAGTAAAGGTAAAGGCCAACCCTCCCTGGGACGATCTCTCCCCAGAGGGTCGCGCTTTGTGGCGTTTTAACTTACGAGAGGGCCAAAATCTGATTATTCGTCTGGAAGCAGTAGTGGAATTCCCGGTCTCTTGACCAAATTTCTAAATCCTCATAAGCTTGGAAAGGGAGGCGTAAATGGAAATCCAGGAACTTGTCGTTCTAGAGGAGAAAATAGAGCGGCTTTTACAAGTAGTAAATCGACTGCGGGCGGAAAGGGAGGAGCTGCAGCTCCGTTTACAAGAAAAAGAGGCCGAGGTTTCTCGGCTTAAAGAAGAGCTTAACCGCAGGGAGGAAGAGAGGAGGGCCGTTAAGGAAAGAATAGGGCAACTAATTCACCGGCTCTCCCAATTCTCCGAAGAAGGAGCTTAAACTTTGCCGGAAAGGCTTATTGAATTCGAGTTTGCCGGCAACCGTTTCACCTTCCGGGCGGATCTCCCGGAAGAAGAAATAGAAGAAATCTTGGATTATTTGGAGGAGAAGAAATTGGGGTTGCGGGGAAAGAGGAATCTTTCCCCGTTAAAAATGGCGGTGGTACTCCTGCTGGAGGTAGCGGCCGATTATGTACGGCTGAAAGGGGAGTATCGGCTCCTTTCGGAGAAGATTGGGAGAGAAGCTACGCGTTTAAGTCGAGCCATCGAGGAGGAACTCAAATGCCTGGGGTGTGCGTGATCGGCCTTAACGCCCGCCGAGGCAACACCCGAGCCCGCGAAGGGGGCCTCTCCGCCCTGGTGCATGCTCCGGCCGTCACAGCCGGAGAAGCCGAAGGGGTGGATGTCCCCTAAAGTAGGACTGCCGTCCTCGAAGCGGGCCGGCTGGCACGGCACCCCGGGCCCCTTCTTTTAAGACCCTCCCCCTTCTTTCCTGCGGAAAGATAAGAGCAGGAGGTCTGGTCATGGAAGTGGTGGTAGCGGCGTTGGTGGCCCTGGTTTTAGGGGCAGGGGTGGGCTTTGTGCTGGGCTCGCGACGTAGAGAAGGGCTGGAAAGAGAAGAGAGACGCCGGGCCGAGGAAGAGGCCCGGATAATCCTGGAAAGGGCCAAGCGGGAGGCGGAAAGCATCACCCAAGAGGCCCGCATCCAAGTGAAGGAGACCCTCCTCCAGAGTAAAGAGAAGCTGGAAGAGGAATACCGTCGCAAACAGGAAAAACTGGAGGAGGAATACCGTAATCGGCAAGAGGCCCTTCAGGAGAAAGAGAAGGCCCTAGCCCGTCGGGAGGGGGAGATTGCCCGGCGGGAGGGAGACCTCCAAGAAAAGGAAAGGGAGTTAGAGGCCCGGGCCCAGGAGATCGCCGAGCTTCGGGAAGAGTTGGCCCGGCAACAGGAGGAGCTTCAGGGACTGATCGCCGAAGAGAAGCGTAAGCTGGAAGAGATAGCGCACATGAGCGAGGAAGAGGCCCGGGAGGTCCTTCTCACGCGGGTGGAAGAGGAGGCCCGGGAGGAGGCTGCGCGGGTGCTCATGCGGATCGAGGCGGAAACCAAAGAGGAGGCCCGGCGGCGGGCCCAGGAGATCCTGGCCCTGGCCATCTCGCGCTGTGCGGCGGAATTCGTGACGGAAAAGACGGTCTCCGTGGTTTCCCTCCCGAGTGAGGAGATGAAAGGCCGCATCATCGGGCGCGAAGGGCGAAATATCCGGGCCTTTGAGGCCGCTACCGGAGTGGATGTCCTCATCGACGACACCCCAGAGGTGGTAGTCCTCTCCTCTTTCAATCCCATCCGCCGGGAGATCGCCCGCATCGCCATGGAGCGTCTGGTGGCTGACGGACGCATCCACCCGGCCCGCATCGAGGAAGTGGTCAAGAAGGTGGAAGAAGAGATGGAAAGTGTGATCAAGGAGACCGGGGAAAAGGCCGCTTTCGATGTGGGAGTCTACGGGCTGCATCCCGAGCTGGTAAAACTCTTAGGGAAACTGCGCTATCGCACCAGCTACGGTCAAAATGTGCTTCAGCACTCCCTGGAGGTGGCCTTCATCTGCGGGGTGATGGCTGGGGAGCTGGGGCTGGATGTCAAGAAGGCCAAGCGAGCCGGGCTGCTCCACGACATCGGTAAGGCCGTGGACTTCGAACAGGAAGGCCCCCACGCCCTTATCGGAGCAGACCTGGCCCGCAAGTACGGAGAAGAGGAGGAGATCGTCAACGCCATCGCCGCCCACCATGAGGATGTCCCGGCGCAATCGGTGCTAGCCATCCTAGTGCAAGCCGCAGACGCGGTTTCTGGGGCTCGGCCCGGGGCCCGACGGGAACTCCTCGAGACCTACATCAAACGCCTCCAAGAGCTGGAAAACATCGCCACCTCCTTCAACGGGGTGCAGAAGGCCTACGCCATTCAGGCCGGACGCGAGGTGCGAGTCATTGTGGACAGCGGAAAGCTTCGCGACGAAGAGGCCGTGCTCCTGGCCCGGGATATCGCCCGAAAGATCGAGGAGGAGATGAAGTTTCCCGGAGTGATCAAGGTTACCGTTATCCGGGAGACCCGGGCCGTAGAGTACGCCAAATAGGGAACCCCAAAAAGGACAAAAATGCGGGTGCTTTTTCTGGGAGACATCGTAGGCCGTCCGGGACGCCGGGCCCTACGGCTCTTTCTGCCCGAGCTCCTGGAGAAATTCGACCCCCATTTCGTGATCGGCAACGCCGAAAACGCCGCCGGAGGATACGGTCTTACGGCCAAGATCGCCGAGGAACTCTTCGACTTGGGTTTCGACCTCCTCACCTCCGGGAACCACATCTGGAAGAGGGAATTTCTCCCTTATTTGGCTCAGAGCCAGCGGGTCCTGCGCCCGGCGAACTATCCCGAAGGGGCCCCGGGAAGAGGAGTGGCCATCCTTTCCAAAGGGGAAAAGAAATTAGCGGTGATCAATCTGGAGGGACGGGTCTTCATGCGGGCCTTGCTCTGCCCCTTTCGCACCGGGGCGGCCTTGGCCGAAGAGGTGCGTGCGGAGACCCCCTGCGTGCTCGTGGATTTTCACGCGGAGGCCACCTCGGAAAAGATTGCCCTTTCCTGGTATCTCGACGGCCGGGTTTCCGCCCTTATCGGGACCCATACCCACGTGCAGACCGCCGACGCCCGTATTCTCCCTCAAGGAACGGCCTATCTCTCTGACGCGGGCATGTGCGGCCTGCGGGACGGAGTTATCGGGATGCACCGGGGGCAGGCCCTGGAGATGTACCTCACCCAGGTGCCCCGCAAGCTGGAAGTCCCCAAAAAGGGGGCCGTCAAAGTGGAAGGGGTCTTTCTGGAGCTGGATGAAAAAAACGGGCGGGCCTTGCGCATAGAGACCTTTCGGCGGGAGGAGAACGGAGTTTGTTGATCCTCGTGCCCACGGAGCTGGAGGCCGCTCCCCTGCGAGAGGTAGGTCTTATGGTAGAGATTGTAGGGTTGGGACCGGTGGAATCGGCCCTTAACGCCGCCGAGGTCTTAGCCCGCAAGAGGCCCAGGCTGGCTATTCTCGCTGGGCTGGCCGGGGCCTATCCCCAAAGGGGACTTTCCCCGGGAGAGTTGGTGCTGGCCACCGAGGAATCTTTCGGGGATCTGGCCCGGTGCTTTCCAGAGGTTTTAAGACCGCTTCCCCCGCACCTTCCCCGCCGGGAAAAAGTTGATCTCCGGGGGCCGTGGTTGGAAAAGGTCCTCGCCCTTCTCGAAAGGCATGAGTATCCCGTAGAAATCGGCCCGCTGGTAACGGTCTGCTGTGCCACCCGGGATGTATCCCGCGCTCGGCTCTTGGCCTTACGGCACCGGGCACTGGCCGAAAATATGGAGGGTTTCGGGGTGGGTTTGGCTGCGGAGCGCATGGGGGTGCCTTTGGTGGAATTGCGGGCGATAAGTAACCTCCTTGAGGAGCCGGAAGAGCCCTGGGAAGCGGAAAAGGCCCTCAAAGTGCTAAGGGAGGCCCTGCTTTGTCTCCAGACGAACTGGCGATAGCCCTTTCCCCCTGTCCTAACGACACCTTCGTCTTCGGCCCTTGGGTGCTGGGCTGGGTGAAGACCCCCTTCCCGGTCCGTTTCTTTTTCGAAGACATCGAGACCCTTAACCGGCTGGCCCTAGAGGGGAAGATACCCCTGATCAAGGTCTCTTATGCCCTCCTCCCGGAGGTCTGCGAGAGGTATCAGGCCTTTCCGGTGGGGGCGGCTCTGGGAAGGGGCTGCGGCCCCCTGCTGGTGGCCTC
>QOAM01000113.1 GCA_003978075.1 Thermodesulfatator sp.
AAGATGATCCTCCTCTCCAAGGTCTTCCCCACCCTGGACTGTGCGAGCTGTATTGCCACTCCCAAGATGGCTGCGGTGCGAAACAATCCGCGCATAAGGATTCTTACCGTAAGCGAGGTCCGTAAGATCTCCCGGAACGGTTCTTCCTTCGAGCTGGAGATCGAAAAGAAGCCCACCTATGTAGACCCGGAGAAGTGCACGGGTTGCGGAGAGTGCGAGAAAGTCTGTCCGGTGCCCCGGCCGGACCAATTTAACGCGGGGCTCACGGTAAGGAGGGCCGTTTATATACCTTTTCCGCAGGCAGTTCCGAAGAAGGCCCTCATTGAAAAGCGTGGACTTTCGCCTTGTTCCCGGTTCTGTCCTTTGGGGGTGAGGGCCCACGCCTTGGTGGCTTTGCTGCGTCAGGGCCGTTACCAGGAGGCCCTCAAGGTGCATCTCGAGGCCGCACCCTTTCCCGGGGCCCTCTCCCGGATCTGTGAGGCTCCTTGTGAAAAGCGGTGCACCCTGAGGGCCCAGACCGGACGGCCCATGAGCATTCGGGCCCTTAAGGGTTTTATCTTTCAGGAAGCCGTACGCAACCTTTCTTTGGAGTGGCCGCAAGCAGAAGGTCCTCGAGTGGCCCTTTTAGGAGAAGGCCCCTTGAGTTTGAGTTGCGCCTATTTCTTGAGGAAGGCCGGCTTTCAGGTGTTTCTTTTTGCGGAAAAGGGCCGCCTAGGGGGATCGCTCCGCGCGCATCCGGAGATTCCCGAGGAGTTTTTGGAAGAAGATCTCCGTTTGATCCTGGAGGGGATCGAGCTTCAGGAGAGTTGGGAGGAGGCCCCGGAGAAGCTCTTGGAAGAGGGTTTTGCGGCAGTCTTTTTGGAGAGGGCGCCGGGGACCAAGGTAGATCCTCGAACCTTTGAGACGACGCGGAAGGGAGTCTTTGCCCCGCCAGAGGTCCCGGCTTCTCTTCTCCAGGAGATTCACTTGGGAAAGGAGGCGGCTGCGCGTCTCAGAGCGGCCCTGGAGGGGAAGAAGGTCTCAGCTCCTTACAAGCTACCCAAGAGCGGACCCCTGGAAGGAGAAAGGCGCCTTTTATCCGAGGAGGAGGCCCTGAGGGAGGCCAGCCGTTGTCTTGATTGTGCAGGCTGTTGCGAGTGTCGGAGTTGTGAGAGAGCTTGCCCAGCAGGGGCTATCAATTTTAGCCAGAAGGCCCAAAAATTGCGGGTAGAAGCCGGAGCGGTGGTCCTGGCCACGGGCTTTCGGCTCTTTGAACCGGAGGAGAATCCCCTCTGGGGTTATCGAAAGTATCCCAATGTGATCACCGGGATGCAGTTGGAGCGGCTTCTGGCTCCCACGCGCCCTTACAATGCGGTAATGCGCCCCTCAGACGGGCGCATCCCGGGAAACATTGCTCTGGTGCTCTGTGTGGGCTCGCGATCTCTGAAGGAAGGGACCCCGCGCTGCTCCCGTATCTGTTGCATGTATTCCTTAAAGCAGGCCCAGCTCTTGTTGGGGGCGGTGCCTTTTGCCGAGGTCACCATCTATTACATTGATCTCCGGGCCTTTGGTAAGGGCTATGAGGAATTTTTGCGACAGACTCAGGCCATGGGAGTGCATCTGAAGAAGGGCCGGGTGGCGCGCATCGAGCCTGCGGGCAAGGGTGATCTATGGGTGTATTACGAGGACATGGAAGGGGCCGGGGGAGTAAAGCGCGCCCGGCACGATCTGGTGGTCTTGGCCACCGGGGCCCTGGCTGAGCCGGCTCTGCAGCGGATTGTCTCGGCGGAGATTTTCGACGAGCTAGGTTTTGTAAAGGAGGCCTTCCCGGAGAAGGCTCCTGGGCAGACGGCGCTTCCAGGGGTCTTTGTGGTGGGAGCGGCGGCTGGGCCTAGAGATATTCCGGATACGGTAGTCCATGCCCAGGCGGTGGCCCTACAGGTAGTCTTGCACCTGAGGAGGTCGGGCTTTGCAGCCTGAAGGGAAAGAAAAGAGAATCGGTGTTTTCATCTGCCGCTGCGGGGGCAACATCTCTGATTATGTACGGGTGGAGGAGGTGGCGGAGGCCCTGCGAGGGGAACCCGGGGTGGTGGTGAGCGAAGTGCACACCTTTACTTGTTCCGAGGCTGCCCAGAGCGAAATAATGGCTCACATACGGGAAAAGGGGCTGGAGGGGGTAGTCATCGCCTCTTGTTCGCCGAAGCTTCACCAAGGGACCTTTCGCAACATGGCCCGGCAGGCCGGTCTCAATCCCTATCAGTATGTGCAGGTGAATATTCGGGAGCAGTGTTCTTGGGTGCATCCCCATGATCCGGAAGGGGCTACGGCCAAGGCTATTCGGCTGGTGCGGGCTGGGGTAGAGCGGGCGCGCAGGGCCCGTGCCTTAACTCCGGTGGTGGTGGAAGTAGTACCCCAGGCAGCGGTGATAGGGGCAGGCTTGGCCGGCCTGCAAGCGGCTCTGGCCCTCTCAGAGCTAGGCATAACCGTGCATCTTTTAGAAAAGACCGAGGCCCCGGGAGGGCACTTGCGCAACCTCCCCCTGGTGGGAGAAGATCTCCTTTCTGGTCTCTTGGAGGAGGTTTCCCGTAGGTCTAACATAAAGCTTCACCTGAAGACCCAGGTCCTCTCCCGAGCAGGGGGTCCCGGACAATACCGCCTAGGGATCCAAAAAGAGGGGGCGGAGGAAGAGCTTGAGGTGGGGGCCTTCATTGTAGCGGCGGGCTTTGCGGCCTACCGTCCGCAAGAGGGAGAATACGGCTACGGCTGGCCCGGAGTCCTTACCCTGGGAGAATATTTCCGCTGGTTGAAGGAGCAGGATCGGGAGCCCTTCTTTGAAGGGCGTCCGGTAGAGAGGGTGGCCTTCATTTATTGCGTGGGGATGCGTCAGTCCCAAGGGCCTCATAGTTATTGTGCCCGCTTTTGCTGCCCGGCGGCCCTTAGGGCCGGACGGTTGGGTGCGGAAAAGGGGCTGAGATTTCAGTATCACCTCTTCCGGGACATTCGGGCCTACGGAGTCTTTGAGGAGGATTACCGGAGGTTGCGCGAGGCCGGGGCCTTTTTCATCCGCTTTGCGGAAAAAGAGCCCCCGCAGGTAGAAAAGGCAGAAGAGGGCCTTCGGGTGCGTGTGAAGGATCTTCTTACTGGCAAGAAAGAGTTGGAGATCCCTGTGGACCTGGTGGTGCTGGTCACTGGAGGGGTTCCCGAGCCTCAAGGGCCCTTGGCGGAGTCCCTGAAGCTTCCTCTTTCCGCCGATGGCTTTCTGGCGGAAGTGCACCCCAAACTGAAACCGGTGGAAACCCTCTTTCCGGGGATCTACCTGGCTGGTGGGGCCTCTTCTCCCAAGACCTTGGAAGAGACGGTGGCTTCGGCTCTGGCGGCTTCGGCCAAGGCGGCCAGTCTCTTTTTGGCCGGCAAACTGGAGTTGGAGCCGCGGGTCATCGAGGTGCTGGAAGAAAAGTGCGACCGCTGTGGCAAGTGCTTGGAGGTTTGCCCCTTCGGGGCCTTGAAGCTCCCTGAGGAAGGTCCGGTGCAGGTGGAGGAGGCCCTTTGCAAAGGAGAGGGGGCCTGTGTGCCGGTCTGTCCCCAGAAGGCCTTACAGGTAAAGGGCTACGAACACGAGACCATGGAGGCCGTGATCGGGAGGCTGGCTTCATGAAGTGGTCCAAGGAGGCCTGGAGGAAGGTGGCTGTAGTGGAACACCGCATCCTCAGGGCTTTGGAGGAGGGGCCTAAAAGTGTGCCGGAGTTAGCGGAAGCTCTTAAGTTGTCTCCAGAGGAGGTCCTCTTGGCCGTAAGCGGGCTCTTAAGGAGCAAGAAGATAGAACCTCAACCCAAGTCCCGAAGAGAGAGATTTTTCCGGTACGGACTCAAGGAGACCTCTGAAAAAGTCAGAGGTCTCGAGAAATAAAGGAAAATTGAATGAAACCAAACTTAGGAATAAAACGGGGAGTGGGGAGCGAAGTCCCTGAAGAAAGGGCCTTTCTCAGAGGTCTTTGAAGCATGAGGGTAAGGACGGAGACTGCGGAGAGATTGAGAAAGCGGGGCTTTAACGCCTGGTGGTGTTTTAATTGCGGCACCTGCACGGCCCTTTGTCCCATGGAGCTAGGTATCCTTCCGCGGGAACTTTTCCGCCGGGCCATCCTGGGGGAGGATTTGAGCGAGCTCGCGGAAACGGTCTTCAGTTGTCTTCTGTGTGGCCTTTGCGAGGCTTTTTGTCCGCAAGAAGTAGGCATTACCCAGAATGTACGAATTTTAAGGGAACTCTTGGTAGAAAATGTCTGGAAAATGGCGTAAAAGTTTGTTATTTCTGGGGGAAAGCCTCAAGCGACGGGGAACCCCGCTAAGTCTTAGTCGTTGGGATCGAGAAGGGTGGACGCGGGGGCTGGGTCTTCCTCGGGGCGGGCCGGTGGTGCTTTATACCGGGCTCCTCTATCAAATGGCTCCTCATGCCAAGGTCCTCTTAGGTCGGCGCGAGCGTGTACAGGCCTTGGAGGAGGTCCTTCCGGAGGGATGGCTTCGTGCTTTGCAGGCACGGGTGGACCTAGCGGGTTTCCTCTCCCGGGCTCTCTTTCCCTATCGTCTTCATCGTCTCTACTGGGAGCCCCTGCGGGCTGTAGTGCGGCTTTTACAAGCTGCGGGACTGAGGGTGGGGTATCTCTACGAAAAGGACCTTTATCCTGGAACTCTGGCCTACGAGCTGGGCTTTTTCGAGGCCTTTTTGCGCCAGGCTTTGCGGGTAAGAAGGGTCTTGGAGGAGGCAGGGGTCCAGGTGCTCATTACCGTGGATCCCCATACTACCCATCTCTTGCGCAAGGTTTATCCCGAGGTCCTTCCCCGGGGGTTCAAATTTGAGGTGCGTCACTATCTGGAGGTCCTAGCCGAAAGTCCTCTAGTCAAGGGGGGCTCCGGGGAAGAAGAGGTGGTGCTTCATGAGGGCTGTGTGTGGGCTCGCGGTTTGGGCTTGAGCGAGCTCCCAGAGGAGGTCCTCTCTTCGGTGGGCTTTGCGGTGAAAAGACCTCATTATACCGGAAAGACCATTTATTGTTGCGGAGGGCCGGTGGAGGGGCTCTTTCCGGAAAAGGCTCGGGCGGTGGCCCAGAAGAGGATAGCCCAGCTCCAGGCTGTAGGGCAAAAGGTGGCCACAATCTGCCCAATTTGTCATCTCAATTTATCCGCAGTAGCCCCAGAAGATTTGACCATTCGAGACCTGGCTCTCTGGTTAAAGACAAAATTATGAAGGAGGTGTCTTATGAGCGAGACCATCGCCGGAAAAAAACTGGTAGTGGTAGTGACTCACGGTCTGGACGATCCGGAAAAGGCCACCCTGGCCTTGGTGGTGGCCAACGCGGCCCTGACCATGGACGTGCAGGTGACGGTGGTCTTTCAGGGCAAGGGGGTGATGTGCTGCACCAAGGGCATGTATGAGCACATCGTGGCCCCGGGGCTCAAGCCTCTGCAGGAGCTGGTGGACAATCTTCCCAAGCTGGGGGCCAAGATGTTCGTTTGCATTCCCTGCATTGAGGAGCGGAAAATCTCTAAGGAACAACTGGTGGAGGGCTGCGAGCTGGTCAAGGCCGGGAAGTTGATCAACGAGGTGATGCGGGCGGACCAAGTAATGGTTTACTGAGACCTCGGACCTTTTCTGCAAACTATTTTCGAAAGGGGCTTCTGGGTGAAGCCCCTTTTCATTTTTTTTGAAAACCTGTGCCCCAACTTTAACGTTTTGAGTATCGATAGCTATTTTGTCTAGGACTGTCAAACTCTGGCGATTTTTTTCCGCGGAAAGTGGGTCCCTCAAAAATTTATTCCGGCCGCCGCTACCGAGACTAAGGATCCCGGACCGAAGGGTACGGCCTCCTGATAGTAGATCCGACCCTCTCGAGGAGCCCCGGCTAGCCAGCGGGCAAGGAAGGTCAGACAAGCGAGCCCACAGACCTTAAAAGGAAAAGGAAGAGTAGCTCGAGCTTGGGCCAGGAAACGAGGGTAGTCTCCAGAAAAAAGGGACTCTAGCAGGGCCCGATCTCGGGCTACCGCTTGCAGGCCCTCAGCCGGGCCCGCCGGATGTCGATCCCCGTAACGCACCCCGAGATGGGCAAAATCTATCCCTAAAACCAGATAGGTCTTCTCGTCCCAAAGACTCTGTAGCCCTTCGAGTAGGGACTTGTAAAGAGGTTGGGCCTCAAAGGGGTCCGTTCCCGAAGCCAGGTAGGGCTCTACAGGACCAAAGAGAAAAGGCACTACTCGCACCTCTTCGTTCAGATAACGCAAAAAGAGGACCTGAAACTCCAGGGAATGCTCACTGCGGTGGGCAAACTCGTCAGGAAAAAGCTCAGGCACCTTCTGGGAGAGGTTCTCTATAAAGGTCCGGTCCACGGGGACCCTCCCCAGGGGAGTCTCCCAATCCTTGGTAAGGAGGGAATAGGGGCGCTCGAGCTGATGTCCTGTACCCAGGAGGATAACCCGAGATTCTGGGGGGAGACGGAAGGCCCCGTAGGCCTCGGCATAAGCGCGGGCCGCGGAGGAAAGATCCAGATGAGGGGCGATCAGGGCCCGGGGGAGTTTGCGAGAGGCCGGAGAGGCCTTTCCTAGAATGTTCGCCAGGAAATCGCGCAGGGCGGCAGGCTCCGCAGGATAAGAACGCCCGGCGCAGGCGGGAAGGCGGACTGGAGCCTCCTTCCAATGGGCCTCCACTTCGGCTTTGCGGCGGCGAAAAGTCTCTCCATCCAGAAAACCGTGGCTCTCCAGTTTTCTTACCAGCGAGACGATCTCCTCCAGCATTACCAGGCGTCCCAAGACGCGGGTGGCCACTACCTGGAGATCCCGCAGGCTGTGTTGGCCGTCCATGTGAGCCAACACAGGAGCCAGCTCTTGAGGAAGCACCAGAAAGCCCTGGCTATAGCCCAAAGGATCTCGTAGAAGTAGAGAAGGCCGTCCCTCCCATTCAAAGGGAAAAACATCCAGAGGCCGCAGCACCGGGACAAAGTCTGGACTCATCCTATCCCTCCAAAGTCCTCTGGCCCCAGCTCTTCGACCGCAACCTTTATCTTCTCTAAGGCATCATAGTACTCGTCTTCGATGCTGCGCACCCGCACCCCGTAGGCCCTCTGAACAGCCTTACGCACGATCTCGCCCTTGAGAAGGGCGTTGGTCCATCCCAGTTCCGCATACTTTGCATTCACTTCCTGGTTGACCTCCAGGAGCTTCTGAGCCCGGCGCCTTCGCTCCTCAGCGGCCTCCGCCAAAGGTTCCTCAAGAAAGCGGTCGATTTTGGCTAGAAGGCTCTCGTAAAAACTGGCAGGAAAACGGGGCTCAAACTCCTCGAGCACGAAGCCAAAGGTAATAAATTGGGGTTCCTTGAAGTAGGTGAAAAGCTCCGCTTCTATGGCCTCTGGGGAATCTCCCAAGAATTCCTGGAACAACCGGTAGGCCTGTTTAGACCTCTCTTTCACATTGGGGGGCTTTTCGGTATTGAACTCCAAAATGTGCAGATAGAGATCTTCCGGGGCCACGATGGCTACAATTTCTCGCGCCCCAATATCCCGCATAGCCTCCAACCGATGGCGCCCGTCCACCACATAATATCGTCCATCCCGGGGACACACTACAATAGGGGTCACAAACCCCAGCTTCTCAATGGCCAGCTCGAGATGCTTTTTAAGCCCCTCGGAGATGTCCCGCTGAAAGAGCGGTACTTCCACCTCTTCTATATCAAAGATAGCCAGGGCCAAGGGCATCTTCTTTACCGGATCCTCGAACCGGACCAGCTCTTGCATACCTCGCCACCTCTTCTTCTATTCCCCTCCGTGTACCCCTTTAAAAGGGATAAACATTCTGGTATTTATGTAAAGAGGGCCGGAGAAGAGGCTTAAAGTTTTCGGCCCTTTTGCCGATAAATTAAATAAGGAGAGGTGAAGCATGAAGGTGCGTCTAATGGATGCAAATGTGGTGGCGAAAATTTACGGAGAGCAAGGGGCGCGGGGGCCTCTGGCTCAACGGGAAAGGCCGGAGGAGGCTACAAGAGATCGTCTCACCCTCTCCGAGACCGCCCGTAGATTGGCTGCAAATTTGAAAGTTCCCCAAGGGGGTGGCCATGAAGGTTAAAGACATTCTCCCTTCTTTTCAGGGACCGACCAAAGGGATAGAAAGACCTGGTCGGCGTGCTCAAGAGGTTCCGGTGCGTCTTGGTGCGGGAAGAGCGGAGACGCCTCCTGCGGCAGACCGAGTGGAGCTTAACGGACGGGCCGTTATGGCGGAGGCGCAGCAAAGGATCCGCGCCTTTCCAGAAACTCGAGAGGAGCGCGTAGAAGCCTTGCGCCGAGAAATCCAGGCCGGCACCTATCAAGTAGAGCCGGAACGCGTGGCCCGGGCCATGCTACACGATCTCTTAAAAGACATTTACTAAAGACCTAAAACTTACCCTTCTGTTTGATAACTCTGTTTTAACTGTCGAACTTGGTAAAAGGAGAAGGGTGAAGCTTTAAAAAAGGGGGGTTCAGAAAAGGGGGCTTTGAGGGGGGGTGGGAAGATTTGCAGGGCCTTTGAAGGTCTCTTTGTGTCGCGGGGAGGGGTTAGGGCGTTATCTAGAGGAAGTTTACCAGGCTTAGGCCCATGGTCTGGGCGGTGGCCTTGAGGGCAGCTTCATAAGCCGTGCGCCGGGCCGAAAGCCGGGTTATGGCCTCCAGATAGTCCACTTCCTCCACTTCCCCGAGATTGCCCACAAGGGTGGTGTGAAGCTCTTGGTAAAGCTGGTCCTTGAGGTCCAGATGGTTGAGCCGTGCCCCTAGATCGGAGCGCTCCTCGAGGATGTGGTTCAGGACCCGGTCAAGGCGCCCGATCTGGGTCTGGATGTCCTCCACTTCCTTCGCCGGGTCCACCACATTATCGTGGGCTAGGGTGTTTTTGAGGGCGATGAGGGCCCCGAAAAGGTCCGAGGCCATGAGGGCCTCCTCCCCATTGCGCGCCTCCAGAAGGCGAGCCCCCCGAGCATACCCCGCATAAAGGTCCTCCTGCCCCCCGTGGTAGACCACCCTCTCCACGATCTCTCCGTTCGGAAGGGTCTCCTTTTCCAGCATAAAGGGCTTCTCGCCTTCAGGGTAGCCGGCGGGACGGTTTCCGGCAAAGACATAACGGTCCCCGTGCTGGGTGTTGGCCAGGGCCAGGGCCTCCTGGATCAGGCCGTCTATCTCCGCGGCAATGGCCTTGCGGGTGGAAGGATTTTGAACATCATTGGCTCCCTCCAGGGCCAAGGTCTTGGCCCGCTGGATGAGTTTTTTGAAATCGTCCAAGGCCCCTTCCGTGGTCTTGAGGAAACTCCGGGCCTCCCGGATAGAGGCACGATAGCGCTCGACATCCGCCAGGGCCTTGCGGTACTTCAAGGCGTAATTGATCTCCACGGGAGCATCCGAGGGAAGCTGGTATTTCTTGCCGGTAGCGATCTGGGTCTGGTAACGGTATAGGGAATCGGTGAGCTTTTCGAGGTCTAAAAGGAGACCGCCGTACATGCTCCGCAGGCTAAGACGCATCTTTTCTCACCTCCCTAGCGTTTGGCCTCGATCAGGATCCGAAGCATCTCGTCCGAGGCCGTGAGCACCTTGGCTGCAGCGGCGAAGGCCTGCTGATACTTCAGGAGATTGGCCATCTCCTCGTCCAGGGAAACCGCCGACACCGAGTCCCGCATAAGTTGCAACTGCTGGAGAAGGTCTTGAAGGAAGCTCTTGGACTCCGAGACCCGTTTCCCAGCCACCCCCACCTGGGCCACCACCGAGGCGTAATAGTCCGGAAGACTGGCCTCCCCCAGGTTGTCCAGCTTGCGGCCGGAAAGGTCGGAGATACGCAGGGCGTTGCGGTTGTCCCCAGGCCGGAGATCGAAGCCCTGGAGGGTGAGAGAAAGACCCCGGCGATCATTACGCGGAAGGAGTATCCGACGAGAAAGATAGGTAACTATATTGCCTTCTTCCTGCGAAAGAGAAGAAGAGATCCGAAAACTAACCCAGTCCGAAGTTCCATCTCCATCTAGGTCCGGATCGTTTATTCGAAGGTAAAGCCTCCCGGAGGCATCTATACCTGCAGAAAAATCGGGTATACCATCACCATCGTAA
>QOAM01000095.1 GCA_003978075.1 Thermodesulfatator sp.
TCTTTACTTGACAACGATTTTTAAATTCATTACTGTTTTGATAAATTTCTAAGTGGGGCTGTTTTATGTTTTCTCCGGAAAAGATAGAAAAAATGCGCCGGATGGGTCTAAAGATCACCCCTCAGCGTCTGGCCATCCTCGAATATCTGGAGGGGAATCTCTCCCATCCCACGGCGGAAGACATCTACCGCCATGTGCGCAAGCGTTTTCCGAGTATATCCTTTGCCACGGTCTACAACACCCTGGAGGCCCTCAAAGAAAAAGGCCTGGTGCGGGAACTCTACATAGGGGGAACCAAAAAGCGTTTTGACCCCAATACCCAACCCCATCACCATTTTTTTTGTCTCTCCTGCGGAAATATCCTGGATATCCGTGAGGAGATACGGATCAAAATCCCTCAAAAATTGAGAGAAAAGACAATTATTAAGGAAATTTCTCTTTTATTAGTCGGTATTTGCTGGAATTGTCTCCCAAAAAACCTGACCAAATCCTAGAGGATGCGGGAATTTTTCGCATGTTTCTCCGAAAGCCATTGAGACCTTTAAAGAGCTTTTTTCCGGGGTTTTGCCCAAGCCCCTCTACCCCGAGTTCATTCCCCTTTAACTTGCAAATAATCTTTTCTAGAGACCCTTGACTTTTTCAAAAGTTGTCCTCTTGACTTTTTTTGAAGTCTTATCTAGAAAGAATTTTGAGGGGTCAAAAATAAAAAGAGGGAGGCTGTAAGATGAATAAAGCGGAATTGGTTTCCAAAATAGCGGCCCTATCTGGTCTAACCAAGGCTAATGCGGAAAAAGCTTTAAACGCTTTTGTGGAGGCGGTCACGGAAGCCTTGCAGAAAGGAGAAAAGGTAACGCTGGTGGGCTTTGGCACTTTCATGGTGACCCAGCGGGCCGCTCGCAAGGGGCGTAACCCCAGGACCGGAGAGGAGATCAAGATCCCGGCCCGCAAGGTGGTAAAGTTCAAGCCCGGAAATAATCTCGAAGCTGCCGTAGGCAAGAAAAAGTAAACCCCAGGGCGGGGGCTCTCCCCGCCCTTAAAAGGTTACTTTCAACTTCAACCGACGCGATCCCCTCTTCAAGGTAAGCAAGAGGGAGTCACCTTTTCTCTTGAAGGTCAAAAGGAGGCGCAGATCCGCCACCGAGGAGAGTCTTTTTCCGTCGGCGGCCAGGAGATAATCCCCGGAGCGGATTCCCGCCTTATCGGCGGCCGAGCCCTTTTTTACCTGCACCACCTTGAGCCCTTTAGGAGTTTCCTTGAGCCACACCCCCAGTCGCGCGGTAAAGGGGGCAGGGACCGACTCGGGGTAGAGGATGAAGTCCGCATATCCCGGGCGCAGTTGATCCTGGGAGGCCAGCACTATGGAAGTCACCGAGGAGATACCCCGCCGCCGCAGACGGGAGGGGATGCCGTAGCCGAAGGCCACATGGCCCTTTCCGCAAAGGATAACCATCTGATAATCCGGATGAGCCTTTAACCACTTCCAGGCCCTCTCCGCCATGGTCTCGTCCCAGAGGATCTGGACCTGATAAAAGTTTTCGAAATCCGGAAAGTCCCTCATCCTCTCCCGATGTTTCTTATAGATCTTCCACAAGAAGGCCCGGTAGGCCTCCTGATGGAGGTCCATCTGGGGAAGTTCAGCCTTTTCCTCCGGACTCAGGTGGGAAAGGCCCTCACGGGAGACCTTTTTGACCAGTTCCGAGGGGGCGTTGAGGGCCACCACCGGAAGGCCCTTCTTGCGGGCGTAAAGGAGGATCGGCCGGTAGAGCTTCCAATCAAAGCGCCAGCGCTTAAAATATTCCGTGCGCTCAAGGAGGGCCTTTTCATCGATCCTTCCGGCCACAAAATCGTCCAAGGCCTGCTGAAAGGGCCACTCGAACATCTCAAGCCCCAGGGCCACCCGGTGGCCGCTTTTCACCAGGGCCCGCAGGAGACGCAACTGCGTGAGGTGATGCTCGTAGCGGTCGTGCTCTTCTCCTACCAGGATCACCCGGTAAAGGGCCACCCGCCGGAGGATGTCTTCAAAGGGCAGGAGATCCTTTACCGGAAGGCCGCTCACCTCGGACCGGAGATAGAGGTGGAGCCCTTGCTGGGCTCGGGAAAGGTGGTGCTCCACCACCCGGCGATCCCGCAGAAAGAGACTATCGCTGCGCCAGTAGTGTTTTAGCTTCGAGACCAGGGTGCGCACCTCCTCCCGGTTGCTGGCCTTTACCCAGACCAATATCCGGCCCGGGCGGGCGGGATTCTTGAGCGCTCGAAGATAGAGCCCCTGGGTCGGGGTCTTTTTCGGAAGGACAAAGGCCAGCCCCGCAGGCTTCAACCCCAGAAGAACGATGTTTTCCGCATCCAAGGGCACGCGGGTGTCCTTGCGGGGGCTCACCACATAGCCCAGTCTCCGCAAAAAGTGCACGAAGGGTTGGTAGAGGGGCCAGTCCTCCCGGTAGAGATAGACCCGGCCGGGATAGCTCCAGAGGAAACCCAAGAGAGGGGGGATCTCGTAGTCCGCCAGCTTGCGCCAGAGGCGGTATTCCGGATCCACCAAGACTTCCTCCGGGCGATGCTCCAGGGTGAGATCGAAGACCTTTTGCGGCCCGGAAAGCTCCACGTAAAAGGTCCTCTGCCAGTCCTTTCCGCGCACCACCAGCGGCACCCGCAAGTGATAGAAGGGGGGCTCTTGGTAGAGGGTGAGCCCCAGGTGATAGCCATTCTTTTTCTCCAGGAGGAAGTTACGGGTGATCCCCAAGCGGGGCTTCCCTTTCCGAAAGACCCACTCCTCGAAAAAGCCCGAGAGATCCTTTCCGGCCCACCGGGAAAAGAGGGCCGCAAGATCCCGCCAGGAGACTTCCTGAAAGACCCGGGTCTGGGCCAGCTCCTGAAGGGCCCCATGGAAGGCCTTTTTTCCCATTTTCTGTTCCAGCATGTAAAACACATAGGCCCCTTTGCCGTAGCCCAGGGCCTGGGTGCAGCGGTCCCTTCGTTCCTGAAACTCCGCCAGGGGAAAAGGATCCCTCCCTCGACACCAGCTCTCGTGAGAGAGCTGGAGGTCCTTACGATACTCAAGCCCCCGTCCTTCCCTTTCCTCCTCGCGCCAGTCCGCCAGATAGGTCACCAGCCCCTCGCTCCAGTTGGCCCGGGCGGGAAAGACCCCACAGCCGAACCACTGATGGAGGATCTCGTGGGGAAGAGAGATCCTGGGGATGAAAGGCAAACGCAGGACCCGGCTTCCGAGGAGGATCATCGTGGGATAGGCCTCTCCCACCTCCTCCGGCACTTCCGCTATGGAGAGCCGCCCGTAGGGATAGGGGCCGAGGAGTTCTTGATACCGGGAAAGGACCTCCAGGGCGCGATCGAGATAGGTATGGGCCAGATCCGGGTCTGGCGAAAGAAGATACAGGGAGACCACTCCCCTTCCCCACTTGCGGTAGTAGTACTCGTAGCGTCCGAAGAGAAGGGGAGCCACGGTCACCGGGTGTTCCAGGACGAAGCGGTAGAACCTCCGGCCCTTCCGGACGCGGGACTCAATCTTTTCCGCCGCGGTCACCGCTCGTAAGGCTCGGGGAAGGGAAAGCCGGATGTCGTAAAAGGCCAATCCCTCGGGATAGGGAAACCAGGGCGGCAGAAGCACCCCGTTTTTCCCTTGGAAGGTCCCCTTGAGGAGGGAAAAGGGGGCCCGGAAGTAGATCTCCAGGGTCTCCGCGCGGCCCACGGTGAGGACCCGAAAGCGATCCCTTTCGATCTCCGGCCGGATGGCCCTGCCCCCGAGGAGGACCCTTCCCAGCACCAGGCCCCCGGTGTGTACCCAGACCACCTTACCCTGCGGAAGAAGGATCCGAACCCGTCCGGAAAGGGCCTTTTCCCGAAGATCCAGGCTGAGGTTGACCGCTACATGGGGATACTCCAGGCCGGTCTCCGTGGAGGCCCCGGCCCTTTTAAGGGGAGCGACCAGCCCCCAAAGGAAAATCAGCCCGAGGAGAGCCCCCGAAATGAAAGTGGATGTAGCTTGCCAGCACCGAACCTTTACAGACCCCGAAGGTGGGCACCTCTTCTCCCTGCGCATTCCGCACCTCTAGACCGTAAAGCCCGCCGTTTAGGACCCTACTATACCGGAATTCGTGCCCCCGAGCGAGGGCGCCGGCGGGGAACCAGAAACTGGACTCTCGGAACCGCACCTCCCGATAACCCAGGGCCTGGAGACTCCTTTCCAGCCGGGCCACCCCCGGCAAAAACCCCACCATGGGATAGCGCCGGCCTTCCATCTCCAGGGCCTCCAGCAGAAACATGAATCCCCCGCACTCCGCCAGCACCGGGAGCCCCTCCCTGAGCCTCTTTCGAAGGTCCTTGCGGAAGTTTTTGCGGGCCGCGAGCCTTTCGGCGTAAAGTTCGGGATAGCCCCCTCCCAGGTAAAGGGCCTCGGCCTCCTCGGGAAAGGGATCCCGCAGGGGGGAAAAGTAGAGGATCTCCGCTCCGGCCTCCGTGAAGATGTCCAGGTTTTCCCGATAGTAAAAGGAAAAGGCCTCGTCCCGGGCCACCGCCAGCCGAAAGCGTCTTTGCGGAGACTTCGGTGAGGGGGGCCCTTCTCCGGAAAGTTGCGCCCTGGCAGCCGCGGAGAGGATCCCCTCTAGGTCCACATACTTTTCCACGGCTTCGGCCCAGGCCTCGAGTCTTTCGGAAAGGGAAAGCTCCCGGGCCTGCACCAATCCCAGATGCCGGGAGGGGAGTTTGAAGTCCTCCCGCTGGGGAAGGGCCCCGAGCACCGGTATCCCTTCGACCTCCAGGGCCCTCCTCAGGGAGCCTTCGTGCTGCGAGCCTCCCACCCCGTTGAGGATCACCCCGGCGAGATCGAGCCCCGGATCGTATTCCGCAAGGCCCCGCACCAGGGCCGCCGCGGTGGTGGAAAGCCCCTTAACCGGAAGAAGGATGATCACCGGAAGGCCGAGGAGACGGGCCACCTCCGCCGTGGAGGCCCGGGTGGTCCCCCCGATTCCGTCATAAAGCCCCATTACTCCTTCCACCACGGCCACCTCTGCCCCTTGGAGACCCCGGGCGAAACTTCGGCGAAGGGCCTCTCCGGGGCAGAGAAAGGAGTCGAGGTTATAGCAGGGGCGCCCGGCAGCCGCCTCGAGATAGGCCGGATCGATGTAATCCGGCCCCACCTTGAAAGGGGCCACGGAAAGCCCGCGCCGCACCAGGGCCCTTATCAGACCGCTGGCCAGCACCGTCTTCCCCGCCCCACTCCAGGGAGCGGCAATCAAAAAAGCCCAGTATCGATTCAAATCTACCCCCTTTCGATTCTTATCGAAGAGAATTTGATTCCATGCTTTTTTCACGAAAAATCCACGCCAGAGAAAAATAGTGCCTTTATTTTAAATGAAAGGAGGACTTGTGAAAAAGTCGGAAGCTTATCGAAAAAAGGGGTATATCCTCGTTTCCACTCTCATCATAATTCTAGTCCTCATGATCGTCGGTTCTTACATCGCGTATATCTTAAGCCTTAACTTTCGTGTAGCCTCATACATGAAAAAGGAGTTCATTTTCTTTTCAGGAGCCGACGGTGGGGTTTTCGCTGTGGCCGGCTGGATGGCTTATTACCGTCGTTCCGATGTGCCGCGAGAGGTTACTGACACGAGATTTTTTTCGGTAAATTATAAAGTATTGATCCATACGGTGCGCTATCCCGAGGGTTACAGGCTTGCCTGGAAGGGCATGGACGTGAGGTTGAATTCACGTTCCAAAAACGGGGCCACCGAGGTGGAAAGTATAGTTTTTATTCCCCTATCCCCTGCTAATTACGGAAATGAGTAATAACCTTTTAGGGAGGGAATATGTG
>QOAM01000013.1 GCA_003978075.1 Thermodesulfatator sp.
GTGCCCGGGGCCGGACTCGAACCGGCACGGGGTGGGAACCCCAGAGGATTTTAAGTCCCCAGCGTCTACCTATTCCGCCACCCGGGCTAAACCTTTAATTCTATTTTTAAATTTGTAGAAAAATTTTACCTGGTAGTTCTCAAAGAGCAAGACAGTGACTCGCTTCCTTAATATTCGAAAGCGCCTGCCAGAGCCGGGATGTAAGATGAGGGGACTTTGGCTGAAATATGCAATTAAGGCGGGGAGGTTTCTTTTTTTTAATTTTTAGGCAAGGGTTTGAAGTGCCTTTTAAGGCTTCTTCCCAGCCTGCAGAACAATTCATAGCTAATGGTGCCGGCGAGCTGGGCCAATTCGTCGGCAGGAACTTCCTCCTGGGCTCCCCCGAGGAGGATGACTTCCTCCCCGGGTCTCACCGGGGGATCCAGGGCAGTCACTTCCAGGGTAAGGGCCCGCATGGAAACGGCTCCGCGCAGGGGGACTCTCTGACCCCGCAGCACGGCAAAACCTTTCTGGCTCAAGGAGCGGGGATATCCATCATCATAGCCCACCGGCACTAGGGCTAATCTTTCACGCTTGCAGGCCCGGTAAAGGGGGCCGTAACCCACGGCCTCTCCAGGTCGCACTTCTTTGACCTCCAACACCCGGGCCTTAAGGGTCATGACCGGTTTCAGTCTTACATAGGCCCTGGCCCGGAAGGAGGGGTAGGCCCCGTAAAGAGAAAGCCCCGGGCGGACGAGGTTACCTCCAGCTCCCCGCAAGAAGATGATCCCTGCGGAATTAGCCAGATGGAAAAAACGCACCCCGGAAAGTCCTTGTACAAGGAGGTGTTTGGTTAGCTTTCCAAAGCGAGCCACCTGCTCCTGGGTCAAAGGGTCCTCGGGGTTTTCAGCGGCGGCCAAATGGCTCATAAGACCGGTCACGCGGAGCTGAGGATGGTCGGCAAGGATCTTGAGCGCCCGGGGGAGTTCCTCCGGAGCTAAGCCCAGACGGTGCATACCGGTTTCCAATTTGAGGTGAATTTCCAGGCTGAGGCCCTTGCGACGGGTAAAAGCCGCTGCGGCCTCCAGCATTCCCAGCGAGGCCACTGCCGGGATGAGGCGTAATTGGCAGATCTCCGGCAGCCAATCCCTTTCAAAACCCGAGAGAAGGAGGATGGGGAGGGCTAGTCCCGCCCGCCGAAGACGAAGGGCCTCCTCGGGTTCCGAAACCCCGAAGCCATAGACTCCCTCTTGAGCCAACACCCGGGCCACCTCCACCAAGCCGTGCCCATAGGCCTCGCTCTTGACCACCGGAAGAAAGGCCACCTCGGGAGACAAAAGCCTTTTAAGGGCTTGAAAATTGGCCCTTAAGGCCTCCAGATCGATCTCTAACCAGCGGGACCAGCGAATATTTCACCCTCCCCCAGATTCGCTCCTTCTTTTTTAATGTTTTTCCAGAAAGTTCGGCCCTTCCTTTCTTCCTACCCTACCCTGAGCTCTTGGAAAGGAAAAGCTGGTCCTTCCCGAGCCCCCTCCGGTGGACTTTGCCTCCATACTCCCTCTTTATTCACGAGTTCACAATCTATCTCAAACCTTCTATACTTTTTGGAGGCCCGGCAAAGGTCAGCCCGCTCACCTTGACAGCCCTGCAAAAGAAGTTTATTAAATTGATTAAGTAAATCTACTTATTAAGGAGGCCTAAGGTGAAGGAGCCGCTCTTGGAGGTGCGGGATCTTTGGGTAGAAGTGGAAGGAAAAGAGGTCTTAAAAGGGGTGAGTCTGATTATCCCTAAGGGAGAGACGCACGCCCTTTTCGGACGCAACGGGTCGGGAAAGACCACCCTCCTTATGACTATCATGGGTTTTCCTAGCTATCGGGTAAAACACGGGAAGATCTTCTTTAAGGGCGAAGACATCACCCATCTTCCTCCTTACGAGAGGGCCCAGCGGGGTATCGGTATCATGTTTCAACGGCCGCCTACCATCCGCGGAGTTAAGCTTCGGGAGATGCTCAGCCTCTGCGCTAAAGAAAACGGTGTCAAAATCGAAGAGTTGGCCCGAGAGTTCGGTTTTGAGCCCTTTCTCGACCGGGATGTCAACCGGGGCTTTTCCGGAGGAGAGCTAAAAAAGAGTGAACTCTTGCAACTCCTTGTCCAAGACCCTGACCTAGCCCTCATCGATGAGCCGGAGTCCGGAGTAGATGTGGAAAACCTTCAAGTGATCAGCCGCATGATTCGACGGCTCTTGCAGAAGGATACCCATCGCCCGCGTACCAAGAGCGGCCTTATTATTACCCACACGGGCTTCATCCTCCAATATGTCCCTGCAGATCTGGGATATGTAATGATTGAGGGCCAGATTTATTGTCGAGGAAATCCCTTGGAAATCTTCGAGGGGATTCAAAAACACGGTTACGAGGAGTGTGTATCATGTCTGAGAAGGATCGGCGGAGCCTAGAGCCCAAGTTGGAGAATTTTCGGCCGGCCAAGGAGGGCCAAGCTCCTCGAAGCCTAGAAGAGCTTTCTCCGGAAGAATGGGCCCATCTAAAAGAAGCGGGGTTTGATACCCAGATCCCTAAAGAGGGAGAATTTTTCCAGGCCGATGCGCACGTGGTTCAGTGCCGGAGTCTTCCCGAGGGGCTGGAACTTATGCCGGTAACCGAGGCCCTCCAAAGGTACGACTGGATCGGAGATTACTGGTGGAAGGCCGTCTCGGCGGAAAAAGATGTTTATACCCGGGCTACCGCAGAGGACCTGGATGAAGGATATTTCATTCGGGTGTTACCCGGGTATCGTTTGGTGTATCCGGTCACAGCCTGCCTTTATATTCGCACCCCGGAAGTGGTGCAAAAGGTCCACAATCTGGTCATCGTAGAGGAAGGGGCTGAACTCAATCTGATCACCTCCTGTACTACCCATCCGGGGGTCCGCTCCGGCTTCCACATTGGGGTATCGGAATTCTATGTTAAGCGCAACGGCAAACTCACCTTTACCATGATCCACGAGTGGGCCGAGGAACTTCACGTGCGCCCCCGCACCGGTATCATCGTGGAAGAAGGTGGTACCTATGTTTCCACTTATGTAACCCTTCACCAGGTGGCCACGGTGCAATCCTTTCCTCATTGTCGCCTGGTGGGGCCCGGGGCACGAGCCACCTTTGGTTCGGTGGTAGTAGCCCCGAAGGGTAGTCTTTTGGACCTGGGGGCCCAAATATCTCTCGAGGCCCCGGGAACCCGTGCTGAGATTATTTCCCGGAGCGTTTCCACCGGAGGGGAAACCATCGCTCGCGGGCACCTCATAGGAAAGGCCCCGGAGATCAAGGCCCATCTGGAGTGCCAAGGACTTATGCTCTCCGATGAAGGGGCTATCAAGGCCATTCCTCAACTAGACGCCTATTACGCCAATGTAGACATGTCCCATGAGGCTGCGGTAGGCAAGATTGCTCAAGAAGAAATAGAATATCTTATGGCCCGGGGTCTTTCGGAAGAAGAGGCCACCTCCCTCATCGTTCGGGGCTTTCTTAAGGTGAGGATCGAGGGCCTCCCTGAAACCCTCCAGAAACGAATCGATCAGGCTGTGGAGCTGGCGCGGGCCGGGCTATAAAAAAGAGGTGGGGATCTCGGAAAAAGTTAAAGGTCCCCGGCGGCGGAAGACCTGAAAGACCCCGGAGGAAGCGATTTAATTGCAGAGAGGTCTTTCTCTTCTTTTGGGGGTCCTGCTGGACCGCTTGGTAGGGGATCCCTCCTGGGGTCATCCGATAAGGTTGATCGGTCTCCTCGGGAAGGCCGCTTTTCGGGTTTTGGCTCCCCTCCAGGCCTGGGGAGGCTTGCTGACCCTTCTTTTTTGTGGGGGACTTTTTGGAGCTCTGGTCTGGATCTCGGTAAAGGCGTTGCCTTGGTTAGAGCCCCTGTGGCTTTTTTATTTAATAGCCTTAACCTCTCTGGAGAGAGAGGTAGGCCGCGTCTTCAAGGCCCTTGAAAAAGAAGGACTTTCCGCAGCCCGAGAACGCTTGCGTTTTCTGGTCTCCCGCCAAGTGGAACTTTTGGATAAGGAGGGAATCGTACGCGGGGCGTTAGAGACCCTGGCCGAGAACTTCAATGACGCTTTCTGCGGCCCGCTTTTCTGGTATGTGGTAGGGGGTCTTCCGGCAGCGGCCCTTTATAAGGTAGTGGAAACCCTAGACTCCATGTTCGGCTACCCTTACGAGCCCTATCGGGCCTTCGGATGGCCCATCGCCCGGGCGGACGACCTCCTCAACCTAGTTCCTGCCCGGCTTGCGGCCATCTTTTTGGCCTTAGCGGCTCCTTTTTGCCGGGGGTCCTTTTTTGAGACCCTGCGGGTGGCCCTCCGAGATGCTCCGGCCCATTCTTCCCCTAATGCCGGTTGGCCGGAAGCGGCCTTGGCCGGGGCCCTCAAGATCTCCCTCGGGGGTCCCATCCCTTATCCCCAAGGCCTCAAGAAATGGCCTTGGTTCGGGGAAGGCTTTCGAACGCCTACTCCCGAAGACTTCCCTCGCGCCCTGCGGCTGGTACGAGTGGCTGCCCTGGAAGCCCTGGGAATCGCCCTTCTTCTCACCTTAATCTATTGATGGGAGCAGAAAACACTTGACAAGAGGTTTGAATCGCCCCGGATTTTCCGGAGACTTCTTTTTGTGAGTCAGACAGTCTCCCTCCCGAGACCCTCGTAGTACCTTTCCTCATACTCTACCGGTGGAACATATCCCAAAGGCCCCATCAACCTGACATGGTTGTACCACCATACCCACTTCAATGTCTCGTATTCCACCCATCCTCCCCCCTGGCCCCAGCCGCTTGATTACCTCCGTCTTGTAAAGCTCTATTACTGTCTCCGCTAAAGCACTATCGTAAATCCCCCTTGCTCCCCACCGAACTCTCTATCCCCGCCTTCCCTAGTCGCTCCGTGTAGCCTTTCTCAAAGTATCCTCTGGAGCTTAGGTCTTTTCTTTCTTCCACCAATGTGGTGGAAGGCGGGGGTGAATCGGAAGATAGAGGAGGTGGAGAGGGCCTGTGGGGGATATTTTCATTCGGAGAAGGATAGGGAATTTCGGTATGGGTTGTTGGCCAGGGAGCTAATGGAGGGTAGGTGGAGGAGAGTCAACTGGAAGTACAGGCAGGTGGCCCATCTTTTGAGGCATCTTTTCATGGAGAGGTACAAAAAAGATGACTTCTAGGTCCAGACACACAAAACTTCACAAACGCCCCGGAAGAACCCGCTCCCGAGGAAACCACCCTGGTCAAATTCCGAAAAATCCTAGCCGAATAAGACCTTATCCAACCGCTTTTCGAAAAACTCGAAAGCCAGTGCCAAAAAGGGGGCCTCACCATAAAGTCCGGGGCCATCATCGATTCTTCCACTATCCAGGCGGCCATTAATCCCCCTCTAAGGCATCCCAAAAAACCTCCCGAAAACAAAAACCCTGCCGAAGAAACCGAGAGCAAAAACCAGAAAACTCCTGAAGAGGCACCGCAAGAGGATCTCCAAAGGGTCTCTTACGAAACCTTTCCTAGGGAGGACCCGGAGGCCTCCTGGGCCGTCAAAACTACTCCCTCCGGCAAAAAGGTCTGCACCTACGGCTACAAGCTCCATATCTGCGTGGATGATACCTACGGCCTTATCCGGGCCTTTAAAG
>QOAM01000017.1 GCA_003978075.1 Thermodesulfatator sp.
GGGGGGCTTCCTGGCAAAGAAATGGAAGTCTAAAAGCACAAAAATGTTAAAGATCTAAAGATTTCAAAACAAAAATGTTAAGGAGAAGCGGGATGGAGAGATGGGGGAGAAGAACCGTGGTATTGGTCTTCGGCTTGTGGGTAGGGCTTCTGGGGATGGTCTGGGCCGAGGAGGTGCGGCCCACGGTGGATCTGGGGACGGATGTCTTTTCCCAGTATGTCTGGCGCGGGTTCGCCCTTTCGGACGACTCGGTGGTCCTCCAGCCTTCCCTGACCGTTTCCTACCGCGGAGCCTACGTGAACTTCTGGGGAAACTTCGATACGGACCGCAACAACGAGCACGACAAAAGCCTTAATGGGGCCGACTGGAACGAAACCGATTTCACCCTGGGCTACACCTATGAGCAGTTTCCCTACGGCTTGACCTTAGAAGTGGGCTCTATCTACTATGCCTTGGAGGGCGATGACTCCCTCGAGCTTTACGCCGGTCTTTCGGCCACCTGTCCCAAGACCGGAATCCATTTCGGATTTACGGTCTACCGGGAGATTTCCCACTTCCCGGCCCTCTGGTACGAACTTTCTTTGGCGCGGGACTTCACCTTTCTCCGGCCGGAAATTACCCTAAACCTTTCGGTCTCGGCCATGTACCTCGATTCCCAGGATCAAGGGGCCTATCCCGATCCCGACGACCCTCGGGACGAATTTTCCGACTGGCTTTATCTCCAGCTCGGGGCCGAAATAAGTTTTCCCCTAGGGAAATACCTCACCGTAACTCCCAAAGTCTATTACAGCTTTTCCCTTTCGGACGACGCGGACCATCTCCTAGAGGAGGGTTCCTGGGACAATCACCACGACCACTTTTTCGGCGGACTGGGGCTGAGCTTTTCCTTCTAGGGTTCAATAAGACCCTTAAAAAGCCGGGGTCTCTTATCTTTCGGTCCTTTTGGGATTAAGTTGTAAACCATGTCAGGGGGCTTGGGGAAAAAGGGGCTACTGGCTGAGATCAATGTCACCCCTCTGGTGGATGTCATGTTGGTCCTTCTGATCATTTTTATGATCACCGCCCCCCTCCTGAGCACCGGCCTCCAGGTGGATCTCCCGAGGACGCGGGCCGGAGAGCTACGGCCTGCAGAAAAACCCCTGGTGATTGTGATTACCCGGGAAGGCAAGATCCTGGTGGGCCGCGAAGCCGTGTCCCTCTCTAGACTCTCCCGCTGGATCTCCGAGGCCCGTTCCGCCGGGCTGGTCCGAGAGGTCCAACTGCAGGCCGACCGCCGCGTGCCTTACGAACTGGTGGCTCGGGTCTTGGGAGAGCTCTCCGCGGCGGGTGTCACGGAAATAGCCCTGGTAACCCAGCCCTTGGAACATGAAGGATCCTGAAAAAGGCGAATTCGCGAGGTGAAATGAGGGCCCGGGGATCAAAACCCCAGCAGAGAAGGGACTTGCTTCGAGGAGTTTTCCTGAGCCTGGGGTTGCACCTTCTACTGCTAGGGCTTTTAGCGCGGGGGTTGGCCAGCAAACCAGAGAGGAAATGGGTGAAGGTCCATATCGCTCGTCTGGAGATAAAGTCCCCCGGACCTTCCGGCCCTTCCCCCTCTCCTCACCCCGCTTTGCCCCCAAAAAAGACCCCTTCTAAAGCCAAGAAAGCTAGAGCTTCTCCAAAGAAGACCTCAAGGTCATCCTCTAAAAGCCTCCGGAAAAGGCGTTCCCATACGGAAAAGAAAAGCCCCTCCAGGTGGAGGAAGCCGAAAGGCAACGAGAACCTCTCCAGAATCACCCGGGCCTCCAAAATCTCTGGAAAAGAGGAAGAACTCTTGGAAGAGCGGATTTCCGAATTGGCCCTCCGCGAAAGACTGGCGGAGCTTCAAAGGAAGGTCTCAGCCAGGGCCTCCGGAGGGGGAGGAGAAGGTGGGATCCCTGAGGGCTGGAAGGCGAGATTGACCGCGCATCTTGAAAGTTTCTGGGAGGTCCCCACCTCTCTGGCCGGGCGTCGGGATCTCTCTGCCCTGGTAATTTTGCGTCTTTCCGCCACCGGAGAACTCCTGGGGTACCGCTTCCTACACCCTTCAGGTAACCCCCTTTTCGACCGAGCGGTGGAAGCGGCCCTTAAGGCCGCGGCCCCCTATCCTCCTCCAGGCAGGCCCCTTAAAGTGCGGGTCCTCTTTCGGCCGGAGGGGCTCAGCTAACTTTCCACCTTCTCCACCCGCTGGGCCTTTCCTGGACGACGGGGGAGCTCACCCTCCGCCAGAAGTCTCACCTCGGCGTGAAACCCCAAGAAGTTGTAAATCTCTTCGACCAGCCTCTCCCGCAGGCTCTCCTCCCGCTGGCGACATTCCACGAGGATCTCTATAAAATCCTTACCCGCGCGCTTACCAATCCGGATAAGGTATTCCGGCGTAGTCTCCGGATGGCGCATGAGGATCTCTTCGATCTGTCGGGGATAAAAGTTCACCCCCTTGACCTTGAGCATGTCGTCGGTGCGGCCTTTGAGGCGGTCCACCCGGAGCATGGTGCGTCCGCAAGAGCAGCGCTCCCGGGAAAGGATGCGGGTGATGTCCCGGGTCCGATAACGGATAAGAGGGAGACCTTCCCGGGTAAGGGTAGTGACCACCATCTCTCCCTCCTCTCCGTCAGGAAGGACCTCTCCGGTTTCTGGATGGACGATCTCCACCAGATAGTGATCTTCCCAAACGTGGATCCCCTCATGGGCCTGGCAGTCTATGCCCAGACCCACGCCTCCGGTTTCCGTCATGCCGATAATGTCAAAGGTCTCGATCCCCATGGCCTCTTCGATGTAGCGTCGAGTCTCGTCGCTCCAGACCTCGGCCCCAAAGATACCCACCCTGAGCGAGGTCTCCCGGAAGTCAAAGCCTTCTTCTCGGGCCACCTCGATGAGGCGCAAGGGATAAGAGGCGATGGCCCCCAGGGCTGTGGTTCCGAAGTCCTTGATGAACTTAAGTTGCATTAGGGTACGTCCCGGGCCAATAGGGACTACAAAACAGCCCAGCCGCTCCGCCCCGTAGTGAAAACCGAATCCTCCGTTGAATAGACCAAACCCCGGGGTGATCTGCAGCACATCGGCCGGGGTGAGGCCTGCCGCGGCCAGACACCGGGCCATGATCTCGGCCCATTGCTCCACATCTGCGCGGGTGTAAGGGTTTATCACCGGGGTGCCGGTGGTGCCGGAGGACATGTGAAAGCGCACGCAGGCCTCCTTAGGAGCGCAGGCCAGCCCTAAAGGATAGGCCTCGCGCAGTTCGTCCTTGGTCATGAAAGGAAGGTCTTTTACCTGAGAGAGGTCGCGGAGGTCTTCCGGTTCTATGCCGGAAAATTTTTGGGCATAGCGGGGATTGCTTTTTTTAATGTGGGCCAAGGTACGTCGTAGGCGTTCCAGTTGAAGCCTTTCCAGTTCCTCCCGAGGCATGGTCTCCAGACGCGGCTGATACATCTCTAACCTCCCTGCCGGGCTCTCTCCACCGCCCGCTGAAAGCCTTCGCGGGATCTGGCGATAACACTTTCATCCACACAAAAGGCCAGGCGGATGTGCCCCGGGGCCCCAAAACCTCGCCCAGGCACAGCCAGGATGAGCTCCTCCTGAAGCAGGCGGCAAAATTCCACATCGTCTATAGGGGTGCGGGGAAAGAGATAAAAGGCCCCTTCAGGGCGGACGAATTCCAATCCGGCTTCGGAGAGGATCTCGCAGAAGAGGTCGCGTCGGCGTTGGTACACGGAGACATCCACCAAGGCCTGGGCGCAACGGGCTGCGATGCGCTGAGCTAGGGCCGGGGCATTGACAAATCCTAAGATGCGGTTGGCCAAGATCAAGGCAGCCAGGACTTCTTCCTTTCCCGGCATTTCCGGATGAACGGCCACAAAGCCGATGCGCTCCCCTGGAAGGCTCAACTCCTTGGAGAAGCTCGAAACCACGAAGCTCGCTCTATAGTGTTTAAAAATGGAAGGGGTGCGCCGTCCGTCGAAGACCAGGTTGCGGTAAGGTTCGTCGGAGATAAGATAGACCGGCCGACCCAGGATCCGGCTCTTTTCTCGTAGAAGTTCCGCCAAGGCCGCCACATCCTCCTCGGGATAGAGCCTTCCTGTGGGGTTATGCGGAGAATTGATGAGAACGGCCTTGGTCTTTTCCCCGATAGCCGCCTCCAGCGCCCCCAGATCCAGGGAAAAGTCCTCCCGGGTGGGCACAGGACGGGGCACTCCTTGGTGATTTTCCACATAAAAGACATACTCTACGAAAAAGGGTGAGGGAAAGACCACCTCGTCTCCGGGGTCAAGCAGGGCCTTGAAGATGATGTTGAGCCCCCCGGCGGCCCCACAGGTGAGGACCACCTCTTCAGCGGAGAGGGAAACGCCCTGCTCCCGTTCCACCTTTCGGGCCATGGCCTCTCGGGCAAAGGGAAAGCCGGCATTGGGCATGTAGGCGTGAAGCTCCGGACGATCCTCAGCCAAGATTTCCTCCAGGGCTTGGTGCACCTCCGGAGGCGGAGGCACATCGGGGTTGCCCAGGCTGAAATCACAGACCCGGTCCGCCCCGTATCGGGCCTTGAGCCGGGCCCCCTCTTCAAACATCTTTCTTATCCAGGAAGCCCTTTCTAGATAAGCTTTTACTTGTGCGGCAATCATATCCCTCCTCCTGATCTTTAGCCTTTTTAATGTAAAATTTCCTTTTAGCCAAGCACCTCAACGAGGAAGGTCATGGAACGCAAGCCGCGTCGGCGCACCCGAGTGGTCCAGGTGGGGGAAGTGAAGATCGGAGGGGAACACCCCGTAGTAGTGCAGAGTATGACCAATACGGACACCCGGGATGTGGCGGCCACCGTGGCGCAAATTCGGGAGCTCGAGGAGGAGGGCTGTGAGCTGGTGCGGGTGGCGATACCGGATGAAGCCGCGGCAGAAGCCTTGAGAAAGATCCTCCCCCAGATAAGGATCCCCCTTATCGCGGACATCCACTTTGATTGGCGTTTGGCTGTGGCAGCCTTAAGGTCTGGAGCCCACGGCCTGCGCATCAATCCTGGAAACATCAAAGGCCGGGAGAAGGTGAGACGGGTGATCGAGGCCGCCCGGAACAGCGGGGCCTGTGTGCGCATAGGGGTGAATGCCGGCTCTCTGGAAAAGGACCTCTTGCGCAAGTACGGCTGGCCCCGACCGGAAGCCCTGGTGGAGAGCGCTCTGCGCTGGCTGGATTTCGTGGTGGGAGACCTGGGGTTTGAGAATGTGAAGGTCTCCCTCAAGTCCTCGGATGTGTGGCACACTGTGGCCGCCTATCGAGAGTTCTCCCGACGGTCTGACTTCCCGGTGCATCTGGGGGTAACCGAGGCCGGAGGCCTTATCCCCGGCACGGTCAAAAGTGCCCTGGCTCTGGGGATCCTCCTGGCCGAAGGGATCGGGGACACCCTTAGGGTCTCTTTGACCGCGCCTCCGGTGGAAGAGGTGCGGGTGGCCTGGGAGATCTTGAAGGTCACCGGGGTGCGTCGGAGGGGGGTGGAAATCGTCGCCTGTCCCACCTGTGGCCGCTGCGAGATCGATCTCCTGGGACTTTATCAAGAAGTGGAACGGCGTTTGCGGGGAATTAAGGCCCCCATAAAAGTAGCGGTCATGGGTTGCGTGGTGAA
>QOAM01000091.1 GCA_003978075.1 Thermodesulfatator sp.
ATAAAATAAACAAACAAACAAAAGCTTTGGCTTATGTAACTCTAAAAATAGATTGTAAAGTGAAGGGTGAACTGACAGTCTGTATGTCCCCCTGCTTAGCTGCTAACGAGGAAGGCAGTGTTGAGAGCCACGCTTAACCTCTGTACCAGCCCACAGACAAGAACAACACACATAGACCACATGTTAAATAACCTTGCAGCAGCAAGGCATAAGGAATTATAGGAGCGATGCGAGGGTGGAGGCGGGGACGTTGGGAGTGGAGGGCCGTTCCTAAAAAAGGGGGGTTTTTTCCGAGGTCTCTCCCTGATCTTTAAGGCCTCCCTTGTTTTTTTGAGAAAAGTCGTTAACTTAAGGGGCAAACTTTGCAGGAGGTCTGAGGATGCGCGAGGCGGTGGAAGCGGCTTTGGCCAAGGTAAGACCCATGCTTCAGGCAGACGGTGGAGACGTAGAGCTGGTAGATATCACCCAAGACGGCGTAGTGAGAGTGCGCCTGCGCGGGGCCTGCGGCACTTGTCCTATGGCCCAGATGACCCTTAAGATGGGTATCGAACGCTACCTCAAAAAGGAGGTGCCGGAGGTCAAATCCGTGGAAGCTGTAATGTAGGAGGAGGGCCATGGCCCGCATCACCATCCAAGACTGTTTGGAGAGGGTTCCCAACCGCTTCAAGCTCATTCATCTGGCGGTAGAGCGGGTACGCCAGCTGCGCAAGGGGGCCAAGCCTCTGGTGGAGTGCGACAACAAGGAGATCGTAACCGCCTTGCGGGAAATTGCGGCAGGCAAGGTGACCTTTGAGAATATCCAGGAGCTGGCCCGGGAGGCCGAGGAATTCTCTATCTCGGATCTCTTGGAAGGGAAGGCTCCTAGTGAGGCGCCGTGAAGAAGGATTACTATGCCATCTTGGGTGTCTCTCGCCACGCCAGCCAGGAGGAGATCAAGAGGGCCTATCGACGTTTGGCCCTAAAATACCATCCAGATCGCAATCCCGGAGACCGCGAAGCCGAGGAGAAATTCAAGGAGATCTCCGAGGCCTATGAAGTCCTTTCCGACCCGGAAAAGAGGGCCGTTTATGACGCTCAGGGCTTCGCTGGCCTTCACCAGCGCGGTTTCCAAGGTTTTGAAGATGTAGAAGACATCTTCTCCGCCTTCTCGGACCTCTTTGAAGAGTTTTTTGGGTTTAGTTTCCGGGAAAGGGAGCGAGGCCGAAAACCTCGGGCCGGGGCCGACCTCTCTTACGAAATCTCCCTTAGCCTGGAGGAGATCTACCACGGGAAAGAGGCCGAGATCACTATAGAGAAGTACCTCCCCTGCGAGGCCTGTGAGGGCTCGGGTCTAGCCCCGGGGGCTAGACCACGCTATTGTCCGGTGTGCAAAGGCCGGGGACATGTAATCCATACCGAGGGCTTTTTCCGCCTGACCACCACCTGTCCCCATTGCCATGGAAGGGGGACTTTTCTTTCGGACCCCTGCCCCCGTTGTCACGGAGAAGGGCGGGTATGGGGCAAAAAGCGCCTACGGGTGAAAATCCCTCCCGGGGTGGAAGAGGGCTCGGTGGTGCGGGTGCCTGGAGAGGGAGAAGCCGGAGTCCACGGCGGACCGGCGGGAGACCTCTATCTCCGGATCCGCACCAAGCCCCATCCCTATTTCCGACGCGAAGGTAAAAACCTGGTCCTAACCCTGGTCATCGGGGTGGTGGATGCCATCCTGGGGGCCCGCACCGAGATAAAACACCTTTCCGGAGAGGTCATCCCCATTGAAATCCCTCGCGGGACCCAGCCCGGAGACCGTCTCCTCATCAAAGGTAAGGGACTTCCAGACCCCCGAGGGGGTGAGCCTGGAGACCTCATTGTAGAAATCGAGGTGCGCCTTCCCACGCGGGTCAGCCGGGAGCAGGAGACCCTCCTCCGGCGCTTCTCCGAGCTGGAGGGCTCCGAAGGGCCGCAGGTTAAGGGTCGCAAAAAGGGAGGCTTCTGGCGCAAGATTTTTAAGGATTAGGCATGTCTTTCACTCATCTTGATCCCCAAGGAAGGGTTCACATGGTGGATGTCTCGAAGAAGCCTCCCACAGCCCGCGAGGCCGTGGCCCGGGGGCGCGTCTTTTTAGGGGAAAAGGTCTTTCCCCTGGTGCGGGACCGTAATCTCCCCAAGGGAGACCTCTTCGGGGCGGCGCGCATCGCCGGAATCTTGGCGGCCAAACGGACCCCGGAACTCATCCCCCTCTGTCACCCCCTGCCCCTTTCTCAGGTAGAGGTCCACCTGGAGCTGGACGCAGAGAGGCAATCCCTCGAGATCGAGGCCCGGGTGAAGACGGTGGCCTCGACCGGCGTGGAGATGGAGGCCCTGACCGCAGTAGCTGTGGCAGCCCTCACGGTTTACGACATGTGCAAGGGGATTGACAAAGGAATCCAGATAACGGATATTCGCCTGGTAAAAAAGACAGGCGGCAAGAGCGGGGAAGTGATCCTGGAAGGAGGCCTGCATGGATCCCAAAAAACTTGAGCACTTCAAGAAGCTCCTCCTAGAGAAGAAACAGCGCCTCATTGCCGAAGCCGATCGGGCCTTCCACCAACTAGAGGGTGGAGCCGAACATCTGGCGGACCCTACGGACATCGCCACCCTGGAGAGCGATCTGCGGCTTGATCTGCGTTTGCGGGATCGGGAGCGAAAGCTCCTGCGCAAGATCGAAAAGGCCCTGCAGAAGATCGAGGAGGGTTCTTACGGTATCTGTGAGGCCTGCGGGGAGGAAATCGAGGAAAAGCGGCTCGAGGCCCGTCCCGAGGCCACCCTTTGCATCCGCTGTAAACGCGAGCAGGAAAAGATGGAAAAGCTTCGCGGAGAGTAGCTTGCCGGAGATTCGGGAAGACCCTTTAAGCGGGCGCCTAAGTTTAGTAGCCCCAGAGAGGGGCCGGCGCCCGCACGACTTCCGCATAACCCCTGAAAGCGTGGAGACGAGTCCTTGCCCCTTTTGTCCGGGGAATGAACATCTGGCCCCTCCGGAGGTCCTGCGCTTGGAGGGAGAGGCTGGGGAACCCTGGAGCGTGAGGGTGGTCCCTAACAAGTTTGCGGCCCTTGAGCCGGGAAACCCGGAGCTCCCCTGGTCCGGGTTCCTCGAGCCCCTTCCCGGAGTAGGGCGCCACGAAGTCCTCATCGAAACCCCGGAGCACGAGAAGGCCCTGGCTGAACTCAAGCCCTCCCAGGTAAGGCGGGTCCTGGAGGCCTTTTGTCGGCGAAAGGAGGCCTTCCGGGCTGAAGGTTGGTGTTACGCCCTTTTTTTTAAAAATCACGGGGCCCGGGCCGGGGCCTCGCGGCGCCACAGCCACAGCCAGCTCCTGGCCCTCCCCTTCCTCCCCCCTCTCCTGCGACGGGAATTCGTGCGCACCGAGGAATTCCGACGAGAGAAGGGCCGTTGCCTTTTTTGCGAGATCCTGGAACGGGAAGGCCAAGGGCCACGCAAGATCCTGGAGACGGAAAACTTCCTGGCGGTCGCGGCCTTTGCCCCCCGCCAACCCCTGGAGACTTGGATTTTCTGGAAGCCCCACGGGCGCCCCTTCGACAGCCTCACAGAAAAAGAACAGGAAGAATTCGCGGAGATCCTTCTGACTCTCCTCCAAGCCTTGAACCGTACCTTACCCGACCTTCCTTACAACTTCTTCTTGCATCTGGAGCCCTTGCGGGGACCCTTCCCGGAGGACTTTCACTGGCACCTGGAGCTGGTCCCAGCCCTCACCCGGGTGGCGGGTTTCGAATGGGGGGCCGAGGCCTACATCGTGCCCCTGGCCCCGGAAGAAGCCGCGGTTTGGCTCAAGAGGGCATGACCGAAGAGGAATTTCTCCGCGAGCTCCGCCGTCTGATCCCGGAGCTTTCTTCTGCGGCCCTCGAAAAGCTCCTCCTTTACGCGGATCTCCTGCAGGAAATGGCCCATCCTCTGGGGCTTATCGGGACCTCCGAACGCCAGAAGGTGCTCGCCCAACACCTCCTAGACAGCTTGGCCCTGGTCCCCCACCTTCCCTCTTCCGGACGGCTAGCGGACCTGGGCAGCGGGGCCGGACTTCCGGGGATGGTGGTGAAAATCGCACGTCCGGAGCTCGAGGTGTGGTTGATAGAACCCCGCCGCAAGGCGGTCTCCTTTCTAGAGTACGCCATGGCGCGTCTGGGGCTCCCGAAGGTAAGAGTCCTGCGGGCCCGGGCCGAGGATTCTCGGGTTCCCCGCCACCATTTCGAGGTGGTTACCGCCCGGGCTTTGGCTGAACTCCCTCAACTCTGGTCGCTGGCTGAACCTTTACTCAGGCCTGGAGGGCGCCTCTGGGCCTTCAAGGCCCGGAATAAGCTCCCTTTAGAAATGGACCGCCTGCGGAAACGGTTTCCTCAAGCGCAAATCCGGCTCCATCCCTACCGTGTTCCCGAAAGGGAAAAAGGGGTTTTCGTAGAAATCATCAAACAAGGGGTCAAATAGTCTCCCAGTTGAGGCAGTTGGGGCAGAGCCAGGTGATGGCGTTACAGGAAAAGTACTTCTGGTCCTGAGAAAGGCAGACCTGACACACGGTGAAACCGCAGCGACGGCAACGCCAGAGCAGAGGCCGCTCCTCTCCGCAGAAATCACACCGCCCGCTGGTGTACTTTTGAGCGCGCTTTGATTTTGGCATCGTGAGCGGCGATCCTGCGTATTTTGCTCTCCAATCTTTTAAGCATTTTGGCAGCCCTTATCCAGGGGTGGTAGCGTGCATAATCTTGGAGAAAGACCCTCTCGAATTCCCGGCAGTCCTCTCCCAGGATTCCCCGGGCCGCATAGAAGAGTTGGGCCAGGTCTTTGATGATCCAGCGAATACGCAGGCTTTCACTTCGGCGCACCCGTTGAAGGTCGATGAGAAAAAAACGGGAACCGTCCCAAAAAAGGTGACAGAGATAAAAGTCTTGATGGGAAAATCCCAGGGCATGGAAGCGGGCGGCCAAGTTGGCTAAAGGAGGGGCCAGCGGAAGGGCGATTTCAGGTTCTTCCTGAAAGAGGTCTTCGAGGCGGCGTCCCGGAACTGCCGCTAGGAGGCTAAAGGCCCGCCGAGGGCGCAGGCCCTTCTCTAATCCGAAGGCCACGGGCTCGGGCACGCCAAAACCGTAACCTGAGAGCTCCCTCACCGCCCACCATTCTCGCTCCGCCCCACAGAGCCTTTCCTTCCACCCGAACCGAAAATAGCGCTTGAGGAAAAGAGGCCGGCCCTCTATTTCGAGGAGCCGAATTTCGCGGTCGGGCTTGCTCTTGAAGGGTCGCCCTACCCTTCCCCAAAAGGCCTCAAACTCCGCGAGACCGGCCCTCCTCAAGGGTCTGCTCCAGGCAGGAGCGATCTCCAAGACTTTTCTCCCCCCAAATCTCCACATTCCGCTGCCCTTTTAGGCCCCTTGACTTCTAGATCTAGAGGGTTAATTTATGGATGAACGCGGGGTAGAGCAGTCTGGTAGCTCGTCGGGCTCATAACCCGGAGGTCGTGGGTTCAAATCCCACCCCCGCACTTAAGTTTTTTTGTGTCATTATCTGTGAGGGGTTTCGAGGAGAA
>QOAM01000008.1 GCA_003978075.1 Thermodesulfatator sp.
GTAAACAAACTGGTCTACGGGTTAAGGGTACCCTATTCAGGAAAACGCGTTCTCTATCATGGTCGGTCTCCCCGGAGGGGGGAGGTGGTGGTCTTCGTTTATCCCCGAAACCGGCATATGGATTTCATCAAGAGGGTTATAGGTCTGCCAGGGGATGTGGTGAGTATTCGGGATAAAAAGGTCTATGTAAACGGAAAGCCGCTGGAGGAACCCTATGTGCAGCATGTTGATCCGGAGGTACGTCCTCTTTTTCCGAGGTGTGTGAAAGATCCCTTTGCGGTTCCCGGCACCCTATGCCGGGACAATTTCGGCCCGGTGAAAGTGCCTCCGGGACATCTTTTCGTGCTGGGAGACAACCGTGACGAGAGTTACGACAGCCGTTTCTGGGGGTTTGTACCCTTTAAAGACCTCAAAGGCAAGGCCTTCATCATCTATTTTTCCTGGAATCCTCGCACCTATCACATTCGCTGGAGGCGTTTTGGAAAGCTCATTCACTGAGGCCAAGGGGCCCAGGCGGCCTCGAGCACAGGACCCGGAAGATAGAGCCGCCGCGCGGCTCCGTTGATAAGAAAGAGATAAAGCCCCTCGCCCTCCGGGCCTCTCCCCCGAGCCAGGACAAAATAGCCGTTGGGAGCCACTGCCGGGGCCTCGTAAGAGCCCTTCCCGCTTATGGCCATCGGAGACCCCCCCTCGGGATCCATGGTGAAGAGGATAAAGCGCCCCTTGCGCTCGCCGGCAAAAATAATCCGGTCCCCCAGAGGAGACCAACGGGGGGCCACATTGTAGCGTCCGGTGTAGGTGAGGCGCCGCGTGCCCCCAGTCTCAAAATCATAAAGGTAGATCTGGGGAGAGCCTGTGCGGTCGGAAACAAAGGCCAGATACCGCCCGTCAGGGGAAAAGCTCCCTCCGGTATTTACCCCTTCTCCGTAGGTGAGGCGCCGGAGGATCCTTCCCGAGAGGTCCAAAAGGTAAAGGTCGGGATTGCCGTTTTTGCTTAAGGTGGCCACCAGGTGTTTCCCGTCGGGATGCCACACCGGAGAGGCGTTGAGCCCGGGAAAGGCGGCCACGGTGTGGAGTTTTCCGGAGACCAGATCCAGCACCCGGATCTCCGGATGCCCCTGCGCATAGCTTACAAAGGCCAGGTGTCGCCCGTCAGGGGAAAAGCGGGGAGAAAGGAGGATGGGGGCCCGGTAGAGCACCCGCACCTTCTTTCCGGTAAAATCCTTGAGACAGAGTTCGTCGCCCGAGGGGGTGCGCCGCACGAAGGCCACCCAGCTCGAGACCACCCCTGGGAAACCCGCCATTTCCTTTACGGCCAGATCCACGAAGCGATGGACCATGTAAGGGGCGGAGGAGGGGGCGCCGGAGAAGACCTTACGCAGGAGGATCTTTTCGGAAAAGAGATCACGCAGCTCGAGATAAAGCCTAAACCTGGGCCCCGGGGAGAGGATCCTGCCGGTGATGAGATATTCCTGGAGATGGGTCCCAGAAAGAGGGGGTTCGGTCAGCACCCGGAAGACCAGATGGGCCTTGAGGTCCTCCCGCAGGAGATAGGTGAGCTCCGGAGCGCCCTCCAGGCCAGGGACCCGGACCACCACCGGGGTGAAAGTGGGCTGATTCACCACGATGGTGAGCTCCGCGGCCCGGAGTCCTGCCCACTGTCCTAAAAAAAGAAGGACTAAAGCGAGCTTGGCAAGCCGTAGGGGCCGAAGTACCATGGAAAAGGAATATAGCCTGAAAGGGGGAAAGCCGGCAATGATTATCATCTTGAAGCCCGAAGTGGATCCCGCGGGGCCAGAGGTGCAGCGCATCCTTAACGCCCTTCATTATTATCAGGGGATCCAGACACGCCTTTCCGGGGTCACCGGTCGGGAGCGCCGGGTAGTGGAGATTTACGTCATTGGAGACACCTCTCGCATCCCTGAAGAGGAGATCGAGCGCCTTCCCGGGGTGGAACGGGTGGTGCGGGTTTCTAAGAAATACCGCCTTATCGGACGGCACCGCCAGGACCTCGAGGCCCTGGGTTTCGAATACAACGGCCTTTACTTCGATCAGGACTCCTTTCACATCTTCGCCGGGCTCTGTGCGGTAGACACTCCGCAGAATGTGGAAGCCATGTTTCAGGCCTTGCAAAAGGTAGGAATAAATACTTCCCGGATGGGGGCCTATAAACCCCGGACCAGCCCTTACGCCTTTCAGGGACACGGCCGGAAATGCCTTCCCTGGGTCTTTGAGCTAGCCGGAAAGTACGGCATCCGCTGTATCGCCATGGAGGTCACCAAGGAGATCCACATCGAGGAAATCTACGAGGAATTGGAACGCGCCGGTCGCCCTACCGGGGTGATGCTCCAGATCGGCACCCGTAACGCCCAAAATTTCGAGCTCCTTAAGGCGGTGGGGAGCCAGCAGGAATTCCCCGTGCTTTACAAGCGGGGGATGGGCATCACCCTGGAGGAATCCCTCAACGCCTGCGAATATATCGCCAGCGAGGGCAATCGCCGCATCGTCTTCTGCCTCCGAGGGGTAAAAACCAACCTCGGGGATCCCCACCGCAACCTGGTGGACTTTGCCCATGTTCCGGTGGTCAAGGGGCTGACCCGCCTTCCGGTATGTGTAGATCCCACCCATTCCGTGGGACGCCGGCAGCAGGCCCCAGACGGGTTGCAAGAGATCTTTCACATCGCGGCTCAAGGGGTGATCGCCGGGGCCAACGCCGTACTGGTGGAGTTTCATCCTCGGCCAGAGGAGGCCTTGTGCGACGGGCCCCAGGCCCTGACTTTGGAGGAACTTCCTCACTTTCTGGAAGATATGCGCGTGGTGCGTGAGGCCTACCTGGCCCGCAAGGCCTTGGCCCAGAAGTACGCCCACACCCGCAAGCCGGAGGTCGTGCATGAAGCTACATTATCTTCAGCATGTCCCCTTTGAGACCCCTCGGGCCATTCTGGAATGGGCCAAAGAACGGGAATTTTCCTTTTCAGCCACCCGTTTCTTCGCCGGGGAGGACCTGCCGGAGGATCTACCGGATTTTCTGGTGATTATGGGTGGGCCCATGAGCGCCCACGACGAAGATCGTTACCCTTGGCTCGCCGAGGAGAAAACCTACCTCAAGAAGGCGGTGGAAGCCGGGATCCCGGTTCTGGGAATTTGCTTAGGGGCCCAGCTTCTAGCGGAGGTCCTGGGGGCCAAGGTCTATAAAGGGCCCTACCGGGAAATCGGCTGGTTCCCGGTAGAACTTACCGCCGAAGGCCGCGAGCATCCCCTTTTCCGCGGGCTTCCTTCGCGCTTCGTGGCCTTTCACTGGCATGGAGAGACCTTCGATCTCCCGCAGGGGGCCCTCCATCTAGCCCGCTCGGCGGGTTGCGAGCATCAGGCCTTCGTCTGGGGGGAACGGGTGTTGGCCCTGCAATTCCACCTAGAGATGACCCCGGAAGGGGCTGAAGATCTCCTCAAGCACTGTCCTGAGGATCTTCATCCCCCGGGGCCCTATGTGCAGGAGGAGCAAGGCGTGCGGGGAAAGCCTGAATTCTATCAAGAGGCGCGGGGAATCCTCTTCCGCCTACTCGACCGTCTTTCCGGCCTCCAGTCTTAGGGCCAGCTTAAGGAAGGTCTCCGGGGCCACGGCCTCGGCCCGGATGTGTTCCGGGAGCCCCAGTTCCCCCAAGGCCCTCTTTACGGCCCGAAGCGGATAAAGTTCCTGGAGATTGCGGCACAGTTTTTTGCGGCGGTGGCGGAAGGCCCCCTTGAGAAGCCGAAAGAGCTCCGGGGGGACCCTTCTTTCCTTAAAGGTGAGTTTTACCACCGCCGAGGCCACCTCCGGGACAGGAAAGAACTCCGCAGGCGGGAGCACCAGGAGCTTTTCCGCCTGGGTAAGCAGGGCCGTAAGCACGGAGAGTATCCCGTAGGAGCGACTTCCGGGTGGAGCTAAAAGACGATCAGCCACCTCCTTTTGGAACATGAAGACACAGACCCGAAAAAGGGAGGCCTCCTGATAAAGGCGAAAAAGCAAGCGGCTAGAAAGGTAATAAGGAAGGTTCCCGAAGATTCGGAGAGGTCCTGCGAGCTCCCGCGAAAGGGCGGCGTAGTCCAGGCGCAGAATGTCTCCCTGGCGGAATTCCACTCCTTCGGGCCAGGGGTAGAGGCGGGGGAGGATCTTGAGCAGCCTTTCGTCCAATTCGTAGGCAATGACCCGGGGGAAGTGCTTAGCCAAGGCCCAGGTGAGGAGGCCTAGTCCGGCCCCCAGCTCCACCACCGGGCCTTCTCCGGGAAGCCCGGCCTTTTCCACGATGCGCAGGGCGGTCTCTGCGTGACGCAAGAAGTGCTGCCCTAAGGACTTGCGGGCCGAAAGCCCTAAGGAGGTGAGGATCTCCTTAGGAGCGGGGTAAGGGGAGGTGCGGAAAGGTGCTTCGGGCATAGATGTCCAGGTCCAGGGCGGCAGGCCCGGTCTCCTGAAAGGTGAAATATCCGGCCACCGCTACCATAGCTGCGTTGTCGGTGCAGTATTCCGGAGAGGGGAAAAGCACTTGCCACCCCTCTTTCCAGGCCAATTCCTTGAATCTTTGGCGCAGGCGGCGGTTGGAGGCCACCCCTCCACAAACCACCAAGGTAGAGAGCCCGAAAGCGGTCAGGGCCCTCCGAGCCTTTTCCACGAGCACCTCGCAAACGGCCTCCTCAAAGGCTGCACAGAGGTCCGTAGTCTCCAAGGTCTTTCCGGAGCGCACCAGGTGGAGTACCGCGGTCTTTAGGCCGGAAAAACTGAAGTCCAGGTCCGGGCTCTCCAACATAGGACGGGGGAGAGGTATCTTCTGGGGATCTCCTTTTGCGGCCAGTCGGCTGATCACCGGCCCCCCCGGGTAGCCCAGCCCCAGGAGCCGGGCCACCTTGTCAAAGGCCTCCCCCGCGGCGTCGTCCCGGGTATGCCCCAGGAGGTAATGTTCCCCCGGGCTTTTCACCAGAAAAAGGGCGGTGTGTCCCCCGGAGACCACCAGACTGATAAAAGGAAAGGCCGGATGAGCCTCGAGGAAGATGGCCAGGGTATGGGCCTTCACATGATCCACGGCCACCAGGGGTCTGGCCAAGGCGTAGGCCAGGGCCTTGGCAAAAGAGACCCCCACCACCAGGGAGCCCGGGAGCCCGGGCCCGGCGGTCACCGCCACCAGGTCCACCTTTTCCGGAGGCATTCCTCCCTGACGAAAGATTTCCTCGGTAAGGGGATAAATGACCTCCAGATGGCGGCGGGAGGCCACCTCCGGCACCACCCCCCCGAAGGGCCGGTGGAGCTCTACCTGGGAGGCCACCAGGGAAGAGTCCACCTGAAAGGTCCCCGCTTCGCAGGAGACCAAGGCCACCGCCGTCTCGTCACAAGAACTCTCTATCCCCAGAACCCGCATATTTCCTTATCCAACGGATTCCGGCTTTTTAATAAACATTCCCGGACTCCCGGATCTGCCGAAAGGACGAGGTACGGCAAACGTCTCATGAGAAAAAGGGTGCCTTTCAGAAAGGCTTTTGGTAATCATAACATTTTTCG
>QOAM01000031.1 GCA_003978075.1 Thermodesulfatator sp.
CCGTACCTTGGAATAAAAGGTCTAAAGGAAAAGGACCTCTCGTGGGTATTCTAGTAGGAGCCGATAAAAGGACCAAAGATCTCTAACCTTTTGACCTCAGGGCTCCGGGCGTAAAAGAAAAGGGGCCACCAATTATAACGGGTCTCCTGGGCCCAGAGCCCGCGAGCCCCCACGAAGATGAAAAGCGCAGCCAATAACGCAAGCTTTCGGTCCATCAGTGCATAGCCGCCCCGGCGATGGTCCCCAGTACGGTGATAGGCACCTGTTCCTGGAGACCAGAAGTAGCCCGGTTTACGTTCTGGAGGGCCCGTTTAGCCTCCACATAGAGGCTGTCGTCGTTGACCAGCTTCCCTAGGGTGCCCTTTCCCTCATCCACCTTTTTGGCGATCCGATTGAGGGTGCGCACCGTATCGCGGAGATCGTTATAGAGTTCCTCGTCGGTGAGGAGTTTGCCTAAGGTGCCCTCGCCCCGGTTGAGACGATCCGCCACCTCCGCAATGGCGGTGGAACCCTTCTTTACCTCTTTAAGGGTCTCCTCCAATTCATGGTAGAGCTTTTCGTCGGTGAGGAGTTTGCCCAGGGTCCCTTGACCGCGGCTGAGACGCTCAGAGACTTGTCGCAGATTGGCCATGGTTACCTTAAAGTCCCCAAAACTGGTCTTAATCTCCTGATAGAGTTCCTCGTCGGTGAGGAGTTTGCCCAGAGTCCCCTCACCGCGGCTAATGCGTTCAGCCACCTGCTTGAGGGAAGCACTAGCGTCCCGGAAGTTGGCGATCAGCTCCTGGAGGTTGCGCCGGCCCTCTTTGGTGGCCAGCACATCGCTCAACCCCTCGGCTACCTTGCGTAATTCCTTAAAGGCCGGACCCATCTCCGCTAACACCTCTCCGAGATCCACCGGGCCCTCCGTGCGAGCGATCTCCTTTCCCGGCGCAAGAAACTGCCGGGCCTGACCCTGGCGAATCTCCACAAAGCGGTCCCCCAGGACCCCGGCGGTGCGGATTAGCGCCTCGGCGTCCGTAGAAATCTTCACCCCCCGGTAAATGAGAAGTTCTACCCGGGCCTTGCCCACCGGGAGGAGCTCGATGCGGCCTACCCGGCCGATCTCTACCCCGGCCATCTCCACCCGCGCCCCGCGCACCAGTCCTGAGACATTCTCAAAGACCGCATAGATCGGGTAGGTCCCACGGGGACGGAAAGACTCCTCCGCTAGTTTCACTGTAAGGTAGGCCAGGACCGCCAGGGCTATAATTACAAAGATGCCCACCTTGATTTCGGTGCTCTTCTTATACATGGCTACCCTCCTCCGGCAAACAGCCTTCAAAGGCACTTTGAAGGAATTGTTTCACAAAGGGGTGGGGGCTCCCCCGGATTTCCTCCGGGGGGCCAAAGGCCACGATCTGACCCTCGTGGAGCACAGCGATAAAATCGGCGGCCTTCATAGCAATGGATACATCATGAGTCACCACGATTCCGGTAAGACCGAACTGCCGCTGGGTATCCCGGATAAGCCTCATAATAGAAACCTGCAGGATAGGGTCCAGACCGGTGGTAGGCTCATCAAAGAGGATGATCTCCGGATCTAGAGCCAGGGCCCGGGCTAAGGCGGCCCGCTTGCGCATGCCCCCCGAAAGCTCCGCCGGATATTTGTCCCGATCTTCCAAGAGACCCACCACAGAAAGCTTCTCCTGCACCCGCTTTTCGATCTCCCGCCAGGAAAGGGAGGTGTGTTCTATCAAGGGAAAGGCCACATTCTCCGCCACGGTCATGGAATCGAAGAGGGCCCCTTCTTGAAAGAGGAAACCGAAACGTCGGCGAAGACGCTGCCACTGGGCCTCCGAATACTCCGTAACATCCTGACCATCAATGATAATCTTCCCTCGGTCTGGCTTGAGCAAACCGATGATGTGTTTGAGGAGCACACTCTTGCCGGTGCCACTGCGTCCCATAATAAAGGTAAGGCTCCCTCGGGAGATCTTGAGATTCACCCCGGTTAGGACCTTCTGCTCCCCAAAACTCTTGTGAAGATCAACCAATTCCACCATAGCTCAAAAGAGAAGGGAAGTCAGGATGTAGTCTCCCACCAGGATGGCCACCGAGGCGATCACCACGGCCTCGGTGGTGGCCCTGCCCACCCCTTCAGCTCCCCCGCTAGCGTTATAACCCTTATAGCACCCGATGAGGGCCAGTAGCCCCCCGAAAACGAAGGCTTTGTAAATCCCGCTCGAAATATCTATCCATTCCACCATATCCCGCATTCTTTCCACAAAGATTCCGGCATCCACCTTAAGGAGCATGACTCCCACCAGATAACCTCCAGCAATTCCTACGGCATCCGCAATAACGGTAAGAAGAGGAACCATGAGTACTGCTGCCCAAAAGCGCGGGACCACCAAATAATGCACCGGATGAACCGCCATGACTTGCAAGGCGTCGATCTGTTCCGTAACACGCATGGTGCCTAATTCCGCGGCCATGGCCGAGCCGGCCCGGGCCGTAACCATAAGACTGGTAAGCACCGGCCCTAATTCGCGCACCATGGAAAGGGCTACCAACCCCCCTAAGAGGCTTTCTCCTCCAAATTTGGAAAGGGCCCGATAGCTCTGAAAAGCAATTACCATGCCGGAAAAAAGGGCTGTAAGCACCACTACAATGAGAGAGTTCACCCCTACAAATTCCATTTGTTTGAAAAGATGCCTCACACGGTAAGGGGGCTTAAAGGTGAGGGACAGGGTGGTAACCAGCAGAAGGAACATCCCCCCTGCTTGGGAAACAAAGGAAAGACCAAAACTTCCCAGATAAACTAAAAAGTTTCCCATGGAGCACCCCTTAGGACAAATTTTAATACAGGGCGTTTTTAAAAAGCAAGCTCGAAATTTCCCGAAAAGTGGGCACCCCGGAAAGACCCGGCCGGGTAACGGCGATGGCCGCAAATTGCATGGCCTTTTCCAGGGCCTCCTCCGGCCTTTTCCCCTGTAAAAGGAGACCGAAAAAGGCCCCGGCCAATACATCCCCGGCTCCGGTAGGATCCACCTCCGGCACCTTACAAGCGGGAAAGAATCTCTCTTTCCCTCCTTCAAAGAGGCTAGCCCCTTCGGCCCCGCGGGTGAGCACTAGAAGGTCGGCTCGCCTCCGCAACTCGGCGAGAAGTCCCTGCAGGTCGGCAGCTAGATCTTCTTCGCTTACCACCAGGGCCTCAAAGTGGGGGGCACCAGAGAGGTCCGGCACCCGGGGATGCACCCACCCTTCTTGATCCACCTCCCGAAACCAACCCTGGGGATGGGCCACCAAGTGCCGAAAGCGTAATTTTTTTAGAAGACTTCCGGCCTGCGGAGGAATCTCGTCCAGCACCGGAGCCAGGTGCAAGACTTCCGTTACCCAAGGTTGCTTCGGCAGGACTTTAAAGGTGAGGGGCCGGGCTCGGGCCAGCACCCGCTGCCGCCGCCCTTGCGGCCCCTCCTCGTTCACGAAAATCGTGGTTTCCGCCGAGGTTTCCAGGTGAAAGAAGAGCTCCCCGAAGAGCCTTTCTAGCTCCACCGGCCTTTCGGCACAGGCGGTAATCACATGGGTTTCCCAGGAGAGGCGCCGCACGGTAAGGCCGGCGTAAAGCACCGCTCCCCCGAAACGAAATCCCTCTCCCGGCACCAGATCCCGCGTGAGATGTCCTGCCAGGAGATAGCGCCCCATTATTCCTCGAGCACCGCTCCTTTAGCCCCGGAGGTTACTAAACGGGCATAGCGGGCCAGCACCCCGGAGATCTTTCTCTTTCTGGGCCGCCAGGCCTTGCGCCGGCGGGCCAGCTCCTCTTCAGGAACCAAAAGTTCTAACCGGCGGGCCGGGATATCGATCCGGATACGATCCCCCTCCTGGACCAGGGCAATAGGCCCCCCTTCGGCGGCCTCGGGGGAAACATGTCCGATGCAAGCTCCCTGGGTCCCCCCGCTAAAACGGCCGTCCGTAATCAAGGCCACCGAGGATCCTAGCCCCATCCCGATGAGGGCTGAGGTAGGGGAAAGCATCTCCCGCATCCCTGGTCCTCCCTTAGGCCCCTCGTACCGGATCACTACCACATCCCCCGGCTGGATCTGCCCTTTGAGGATGGCCTGGTAAGCATCCTCTTCAGAATTGAAGACCCGGGCCGGGCCCTCGTGACGCAGCATCTCCGGGACCACAGCGCTGGTCTTAACCACCGCCCCTTCCGGAGCCAGGCTTCCCCACAGGATGGCGATCCCCCCTTCCCTTCGATAGGCCTTTTCCAGAGGCCGGATGACCTCTGGATCACGGATGCCTGCCCCGGCAAGATTTTCTTGGAGAGTGGCCCCGGTCCCGGTAAGGACCGAAAGGTCCAGAAGACCGGCCCGCGAAAGTTCCTTCATCACCGCGGGAATGCCTCCGGCCTCGTCTAGATCCGGTACGCTGTAAGGCCCGGCGGGGATAAGACTGGCCAGCACCGGGGTGCGGCTGGAGATTTCGTCAAAGACTTGGAGGGGAAGCTGGAGGCCCGCCTCATGGGCGATGGCCGGAAGGTGGAGCACGGTGTTGGTGGAGCACCCTAAGGCCATGTCCACGGTAATGGCGTTGCGGAAGGCCGCTTCGGTGGCGATCTTTCGGGGGGTAATCCGACGCCGCAGGAGCTCCATCACCTTAGCCCCGGTGCGCTTGGCCAGGCGCAGACGCTCGGCGCTCACCGCAGGCACGGTGCCGTTTCCCGGAAGGGCCAGTCCTAGGGCCTCGGAGAGACAATTCATGGAATTAGCGGTGAACATGCCGGCACAGGAACCGCAGGTGGGACAGGCACAGGCCTCGAGCTCGCCCAGTTCTTCCTCGCTCATCTCCCCGGCCTGGACCTTGCCGATCCCCTCAAAGACGGAGATGAGGTTGACCTTGCGCCCTCGGAAGCTTCCAGTGAGCATCGGTCCTCCAGAGACCAGAAGGGCCGGAAGATCAAGCCTTAAGGCGGCCATGAGCATGCCTGGAGTGATCTTGTCGCAGCTCGAGACCAAGACCAAGGCATCAAAGGCGTGGGCCCGGGCCATGATTTCGATGGAGTCCGCAATAATTTCCCGCGAGACCAGGGAATATTTCATCCCTTCATGATTCATGGCGATCCCGTCGCAGACCCCGATGATCCCGAATTCCAGCGGCACCCCTCCGGCCATACGCACCCCAGCCTTTACGGCCTCAGTCACCTGACGGAGGTGAACATGCCCGGGGACGATCTCGTTAAAGGAGTTCACCACCCCCACCAGGGGTTTTCTTAATTCTTCGTCGGTAAGACCCAAAGCCCGGAAAAGGGAACGATGAGGGGCCCGTTCCAGACCCTTTTTCACTCTATCGCTGCGCATCTCAACCTCCTCTAAATCCAATTTCCCATCTTTATAACACCCTAGCGAACTTTAAAGAAGCTCCAAGATACCTCCGAAA
>QOAM01000117.1 GCA_003978075.1 Thermodesulfatator sp.
GAGGCCCAGAAGGAGAACATCATCGAGGCGGCTAAGTATCGGGTGAGTCAATACATTGTCAAACCCTTTACTCCGGAGACCCTGAAAGGGAAGCTGGAGAAGATCTTCGGATCCTAAAGATGGCGGAAGAGGAGAGGAGTCCGGAAGAAAGGCCTGAGGCTCCGGAGGGAGAGGAGCTTGCGGTCTCTTCCCCGGCAGAGACCCCGGTAGAGGGGGAAGAGGTTCTCTCTGCGGAGGAGACGGGGGAGGAGTCTCCGGAAAAACTCATGCAGGCCCTGGAAAGAGAGGAGGAGCCGGAGGAGGGAGTCCCGGAGGAGGAAGGTCCTGCGGAATCCGAGGCCCGTCCCTCTTGGTGGGGGACCCTTTTTCTCCTGGCAGGGATTTTCCTTTGTTTAGGGGGAATTTCTGCGGCGGGTCTCACGCTCTGGAAACTCGCGCACGGGCCGGTGAGGGTCTCTTCAGCCCCGCCGGAGAGGGCTTCTGTGTCCAAGTCTGTTTCCTCTTCCACGCTTCCCGTCCCTTTAGTCAAGACGGAATTCTCTCTCGTTTTGAAGCATTTTCTCATCCCGCTGGAGACCGAAGGCGGGGCGCCGGTTTTCATCAAGGCCTCGGTGGTCCTTTATTTTGAGGATCAGCGGGAGGTCCAGCGGGCCAAGCGGATAGAGAGGGTTCTCCGGGGGCTTATCTACGACACCTTTCGCAACATCCCTTTTTATTACTGGCGTTCGCCGGAGGGGGTGACCAAGATCCGTGAGGCCCTCTTGCGGGTCTTTCGAGCCCGGGCCCCGGAGGGCCTGGTGCCCAAGGAGATAGATGTTCGAGGATACATCTTGAAGTAGAAAGGGAGTCCAGGATGCCCGAGCGGGTGGAAAAGCCTTCCCACATCAGGCCTCTTCTCCCTCCGGCGGAATTTGAGGAACATCCTCCTGGGGAAAGGGGTTCGAGAAGACCCCCTTCCAGAAGGGAAAAGGAGGAGCCGGGAGAAAAGGCCCCGGAAAACGGCAAGGGTCAGGTGATCGATGTTACGGTTTGAGTCCGGGATGGAGATCTATCTTTTGGGTCAACTGGTGCTGGATCTCCTCATGTTGATCCTTATCGGTCTCCTTTTTTATCGTCTGCGGCCGGAGAAGCTCCCCCAACTAGAAGAAAAGCTCGCCCTTCTGGAAAAACTCGTAGAAGAGCTATCCCGTTATGTGGAAGCCGAGAAAAGGCTCTTCGGGCGCTTAGAGAGGGCCCTGGCCGCCGGAGCCGAGGCCTGGGAAGCCTCGGCCAAGGGAAGAAAGGACCTGCGGAAAGAGGTGGTGCGGCTCTATCGGGAGGGCCTTTCCGCGGCGGAGATCGCTCGCCGACTTTCCCTTTCCCAGGGAGAGGTGGAACTCCTGATCTCCCTGGAGAGGTTTAAAGAGAGTTCTGAGAGGTGAGGAGTGGACTTGGAGGCAAGAGGGGGTTTGGGGGCGCAGCACCCAACGGAAAAGAGCCTTTCCTAGAGGGAGACCTCTGAAAAGTCAGAGGTCTCAAAAAAATCGAAAAAGATCGTAAAAAGGAGTGGACTTGGAGGCAAGAGGGGGTTTGGGGGCGCAGCCCCCAACGGAAAAGGGCCTTTCCTAGAGGGTACGGAGATTCCTTAGATAAGGAAAGAGCATGAGGGTTATTACGCCGGCTCCGGTGACCTTTCTTCCGGAAAACCTGGTTCCGCTCTTTTCGCAGCCAGGCAGGGAGCTCACCGTGCGGGTGATCGAGGTGGAGGGCAAGACCTTGACGCTGGAGACCGGGGGGGAGCGCTTTCAGGCCCGCCTGGCCCACATCCCTTTTGCCGAGGCCCTTCGCCCGGGAGAGACCCTGAGGGTGCGCGTGGTCTCCACCAGCCCTTCCCTCCTCATCCACCTGATAGAGGAAGAAGGGGCTCCTTCTTTTCTGGAGCCGGGCAGGGAACTCACCGTACGGGTGATCGGGATGGAGGGCAGGACCCTGATCCTGGAGAGCGAAGGGGAGCGCTTTCCGGCCCGCCTGGCTCCCACCCTGGGGCCCGAGGTCTTTCGCCCTGGAGAGGCCCTGAGGGTGCGGGTGCTCTCCACCGGTCCGCCGGTCCTCCTTCAACTGGTAGAGGGACGCGAAGGGGGGCCTCCTTCTCTGCGTCTGGAGCCTCTGCTGGCCCTGCTGCCGCAAAAGGCCGCGGAGGTCTTTCCGGGACTCCCTGCGGTCTCGGAGAGAGAAGACCTCCCGGCCCTGGTGGCCTTGGTGGTAAAGGCCCTGGAAGAACACCCAGGGCGAGAGGAGATCTCCCCCCGCAAGGAAGAGGGGGAGTCCCACCTCCCTCGAGATCTCCAGGCGGTGCTTTCCCACATTCTTTCCGAAGGGGTCCTGGTGTTGCCCTTTGTCTTTGCCGATCGGCTCTCCTGGGGGTTGCTCGAGGCCAGGGAGCGGGAGGAGGCTGGGGAAGGGGCCAGCTTTTATCTGCGCCTTTTTCTCTCGGAGCTCGGGCTGGTAGAGGTCTTGATGCATAAGTTGGACCGCGGCCTCCGTCTCCACTTCTACTTTTCTCGGGAGGAGGCCCTCAAGCTGGCCCGGGAGGCGGTGGCGGAGCTCCGGGGGGTCTTGCTGGAGAAGGGCTGGATCCCGGAAATTGTCCTGGAGAAGGGCTATTATGAGCCGGGCGTGATCTTGGCCAAGGAGGGATAAATCGTTCTTTCTTGTGCGCACTGGCAAAGGAAAGAGAGAGGGGACATCAATTTCCCGGCTTATTTTCACGGACAAGGAGGCTTTTATGAAGGCCTTGGTGGTGGATGACTCCAAACCCATCCGGCAGATCGAAAGAAAATATCTGGAGGAGTTGGGCTTTGAGGTGGTGGAGGCGGAAAACGGGCAGGAGGCCTTGGAGAGGTTGAAGGAGCACCCGGATGTTCGGCTCATCCTTCTAGACTGGCACATGCCGGTGATGAACGGGTATGAGTTCTTGAAGGCCGTGCGGGCCAATCCGGACTGGAGCGAGATCAAGATCATGATGGTGACCACGGAAAATCAGCAAAAGAGCGTGGTGGAGGCCATCATGGCCGGGGCCAATGAGTATCTCATGAAGCCCTTTGACAAGGAGATGCTGGAGACCAAGATCCGTTTTCTCTTTGAGGAAGCCCTATGATCCGTGTCCTCATCGTGGACGACTCTCCGGTCATCCGGCGGCTCCTGCGGGAGGTCCTCTCCAAAGAGCCGGACTTGGAGGTGGTGGGAGAGGCCCGGGACGGGAAGGAGGCGGTGGAGCTGGCCCAGGCCCTGCGTCCGGATGTGATCACCCTGGACATCGAGATGCCGGTGATGGACGGTCTTTCTGCCCTGCGGGAGATCCGGCGCCTGGTGCCGCGGGCCAAGGTCATCATGTTTTCCACCCTCACGGAGAAGGGGGCCCGGGAGACGCTCGAGGCCTTGGCCTTGGGGGCCTTTGACTTTGTGACCAAGCCTAAAGGGGCTAGCCTTTTGGAGAGCCTTTCCCGCATAAGGTCCGAGCTCCTTCCCAAGATCCGGGCCGCGGTGCCTACGGTGCGCAAGCCGATCCTTCCGAGAAGGCCGGCTCCCCCGGTGGCCCCCAGGCCCCTCATCCGTCCCGGGGTCTATTCCGTGGTGGGGATCGGGGTCTCCACCGGGGGCCCCAGGGCCCTCATGGAGCTCATCCCCCGGCTTCCGGCCACCTTTCCCGCTCCCATCCTCCTGGTGCAACACATGCCACCGCTTTTCACCGCCCAGTTGGCCCGCAGCCTGGATCAGCGTTCGGCCCTGAGGGTGAAGGAGGCCCGCTCCGGAGAAACGTTAGCTAAGGGCACGGTCTACATCGCTCCCGGGGACTATCACATGGAGGTGCGGGGCTCCGGGAGGGCCAAGGTCATTCACCTCCATCAGGGTCCTCCGGAAAACGGCTGCCGACCGGCGGTGGATCCCCTCTTCCGGTCCCTGGCCGATGCCTACGACGGGACAGCGGTGGGGGTGGTCCTCACGGGGATGGGACAGGACGGCAAGAAAGGGGCGCAACGCATCAAGGAAAAAGGGGGGTTAATAATTGCTCAAGACGAGAAGACCTCCACCGTCTACGGTATGCCCAGGGCGGTGGTGGAGGCAGGCCTGGCGGACTTGATCCTTCCGCTTTCGGAAATACCCATCAAACTGCAAGAGATCTTTTTAGGGAAGGGGAAATAATGAAGGCGGAAATCTTCAACTTTTTTACCCTGTTGGTGGAAAAGGTCAGCGGCATCTCCCTCAAGACAGGCAAAGAATATCTGGTGGAGAATCGCTTGAACGAGCTGGCCCGGGCCCTGGGGTATCGGGACCATGAAGAACTTTACCAGGTAGCTCGGGGCAGGCTCACCCGTGACCTGCTGGATCAAATCGTGGACGCCCTTACCACGAACGAGACCTACTTTTTCCGGGATCAACATCCCTTCGAGGCCCTGAGAAAACACATCATCCCCGAGCTCAAGGAAAAGAGGGCCGACCTTAAGAAAATGGTTTTCTGGTCGGCGGCCTGCTCCACGGGTCAGGAGCCTTACAGCCTGGCCATCCTCCTCAAGGAGTACTTTTCGGACCTTCTCCGGTCTTGGCGGGTGGAGATCCTGGCCTCAGACATCTCGGAGAGCGCCCTCAAAAAGGCCCGGGAGGGGATTTATACCCAGATCGAAGTCAACCGCGGGCTCCCGGTGACCTTCCTGGTGAAGTATTTCCAGCAGGTGGGCTCCCACTGGAAGATCTCCGAGGAGTTGAAAGGTCTAGTGAAATTTAGGAAAATCAATCTCGTGGAGCCCCTGCAGGGGATGGGGAGCTTTGATGTGATTCTCTGTCGTTATGTGCTCATCTATTTTTCCCCGTCTATGAAAAAGCGGGTGTGGGAGAACCTCTGCCGAGTGCTTAATCCCGGGGGATATATCCTTTTGGGATCCACGGAGTTTCCGCCGTCCTTGCCCCCGGACCTGGAAAAGAAGGTCTTGGGGAAGACGGTCTGCTTTCGCAAGAAAGATTGAGTAAGGAGGGAGGGACATGTCTTTTGAAGAGGATGTCCTGAAGGACTTTTTGACCGAGGCCAAGGAGAGCCTGGAAAAGCTGGATGAGGAGTTTGTGGAACTGGAGCAGGATCCTCAGAACGCAGAGATCCTGAAGAGCATTTTCCGCACCATGCACACCTTGAAAGGCACCGCGGGCTTTTTCGGTTTCAAGACCCTGGAGGGGATCGCCCATTTTTCCGAGGACATTCTTTCTAAGCTCCGGGACGGGCTGGTGGTGGCGGACGAGGAGATCATCGACATGCTGCTGCGGGCGGTAGACCACATCAAGGCCATCATTGCCCACCTAGAGGAGCACAAGCAGGAGCCGATGGACGAGACCTATCTGGACTTCCTGGTGGAGCTCAGCAACTTTG
>QOAM01000111.1 GCA_003978075.1 Thermodesulfatator sp.
CCACCGCCCTTTCCCTGGTAGGACGCAAGACCGATCCCTTAAAAATTTTCACCGTCATCGGGGTCTTCGGGCTGGTCTGTCTCTTGACCTATCTCTGTTTCATTTACGGAGAGAGCCTCACCAAGCGCTTTCGTCCTTACTGGGTGGGGGTGATGACCCGGCTCATGGGTTTAATCCTGGCGGTCATGGCCGTCCAAATGATTCTTGAGGGTCTGGGAGAGGTCCTCCCTCAAATGCTAGCAAGATAAAGAAAATTTCCTAGATACCGGCTCCAGCTTCTCCCACTCTAAAAATTCTTCTCCGAAGATTGGCTCAAAGACGTGCGGCTAAAGAACACCTTTTCTCTATTTATCTCTCATGACACCGGCTACTTTCTATAACCTTTGACAGTTAAAAGGGGCCACCGAGGATAAAGGGGGGCTTTCCTACCCTAAAACCCCCTTGAAACATCCCTCCCGGTGAAGTGCAGAAAGGCGTCCTCGAGATTCACCCGGCGGAGGGTCACGCTCTCCCCGGAGCGGGAAAGGCGCAGGGCCTCGCGCTCGGCCTCCTCCCGGGTGCGAAAGAAGCGGGTGGTGAGCCCTTCCCTGGTGACCACGTCCACGGCCACCTCCCCCAGGTGGGCCATGAGGTTCTGCGGGGTGTCCAGGACCACGATGCGCCCCCGGTCCAGGAAGGCCACCCGGTCGGCCAGGAATTCCGCCTCCTCGATGTAGTGGGTGGTAAGAAGGATGGTGGTCCCCCGGGCCTGGATCTGCTTGATGAGCCCCCAGAGGCGGCGCCGGATGTGGGGGTCAAGCCCCACGGTGGGCTCGTCGAGAAAAAGAATGCGGGGCTCGTGGAGCAGGGCCCGGATGATGAGGAGCCGGCGGCGCAGGCCTCCGGAGAGGGTGCGCACCCGGTCCCCGCGCCTTTCCCAGAGCCCGGAAAAGCGCAGGAGTTCCTCAGCCCGCTCCCGGATCTCGCGGCGGCTGAGCCCGAAAAGGAGCCCGTGGATGAGGAGGTTCTCCCAGACCGTGAGCTCCAGGTCCAGGTTGGTGGCCTGGGGTACCAGCCCGGCCATGCGCTTGGCATAGAGAGGTTCGGCGAAGATGTCCCGGCCGAAAAACCAGGCCCGCCCCCCGGAGGTCCGGGTGAGCCCGGTGAGAATGCGGATGGTGGTGGTCTTTCCCGCCCCGTTCGGACCGAGGAGGGCGAAGAGCTCCCCCTCCCGGATCTCAAAGGAGATCCCGGAAAGGGCCCGCAGTCTCCCGTAATCCTTGGTAAGACCCTCCACCCGCACCGCGGACATGGAGTATGATTAAAACAGAAGTGAAGGGAATCATCTACACCGTGGGACATTCCACGCATCCGGCCGAGGGGTTTCTGGGGCTTCTTGTGCGCCACGGGATCAAGGCCCTGGCGGACATCAGGCGCTGGCCCTCCTCGCGCCGTTTCCCCCATTTTCGGGGCCCGGCCCTGCGGGATTTTCTAGCGGCCCACGGGATCCTCTACCGGCACTTTCCGGATCTCGGGGGCTGGCGCAAACCCCGGCCCGACTCCCCCAACACCGGCCTCACCTCCCCGGGCTTTCGCGGCTACGCCGACCACATGCAGAGCCCGGAGTTCCAGGAGGCCCTTGCGGAACTTCTCCGCCTGGCCCGGGAGCATCCCACGGCCCTCATGTGCGCCGAGGGTCTTCCCTGGCGCTGCCACCGCTGGTTCCTTGCGGATCTGCTGCTGGTGCGGGGCCTGCGGGTGATCCACATCCTCCCGGACGGAAGCCTGCGCGAACACCGCCTCCACCCCCTGGCCCGCCCTGCAGGAGACCATTTGATCTACCGCCCTCTTTTGCAAGAGGTCAACGCGTAAGCACCTCTTTAAGGAGACCCTCAAAAGAGTTAAAGAAGTTCTGGGGACTCGGCCTCCAACGCAAAGGGGTCTTTTTTAGGGGTCTTCTATAGGGTAGTATCTTTTAAGGATGAGTTGGAGGTAAAAATGAGCAGTCGCGTGCTTAAATTTTTCGAAAAACTGCCCCCGGAGATCAAGTCTTATTTTCTCGAATTTTATGAGGTCTTAGAGCAGGAACTGGGGGAACGGATAACTCGTGAGGAATTTCAGGCCCTACATCAGGAGTTTCTGGAACATCGCAACCGATTCGAGGCCTTTGCCGAGCGCACCGAGGAGAACTTCCGTCGGGTCTGGGAGGCCATCGAACGCCTCACGGAGAGGGTGGACCGGCTCACCGTTCACTTAAACCAGCTCACGGAGAGGGTGGACCGGCTGGCGGAGCGGCAGGAGGAATTTGAAAGGGAGACTGAGGAGAACTTCCGTCGGGTCTGGGAGGCCATCGAACGCCTCACGGAGAGGGTAGATCGTTTAGCACAGCGGCAGGAGGAATTTGAAAGGAAGACCGAGGAGAATTTCCGCCGGGTCTGGGAGGCCATCGAACGCCTCAGCCAACGCGTAGACCAGCTCACCATCCGTTTGGACCAGCTCACCGAAAGGGTGGATAAGCTCACCGAAAGGCTGGATAAGCTCACCGAAAGGGTGGATCGGCTGGCGCAGGATCTTCAGCGTCTCACCGAGCGGGTGGACAAACTGGCCGAACAGGTGGAAAAGCTCACCTTGGGCCTCTCTCGCACCCGGGAAGAGGTGGGAGGGCTGGCTCGCACCGTGGCCTACGCCCTGGAAAACGAGGCCTACCGGCACCTTCCCGCCTTTCTGCGCCGGCATCACGGGGTAGAGGTGGTGGATCGATTCGTGCGCACCTATCTCAACGGAGAAGAAGTGGACATCTTCGGAAAGGTGCGCCGCAACGGGGAGGAGCTGTATCTGGTGGGCGAGGCGGTCCTCAAGCTCGACGATCGGGAGAAACTCCGGTCGGTCTGGCGAAAGGTGGAGATAGTCAAGGAAGAGTTCGGAGGAGAGGTGCTGCCGGTTATTGTGACCCACATGGCCCACCCGGAGGTGCTGGATCGGGCCCGCCGGGCGGGTATCCTGGTGGTGCAGAGTTTTGAGTGGGTGGAATAATCCGCGCGTCTTAATCATTGAAGACGACCCCCTTTTGGGGCCTTCCCTGGAGGAGTATCTCAACCGACGCGGCTTTGAGGCTCGCTGGCTGGCCGATGAAAGGCGCTGGCCTGAAATACTGCCCAAGGGTTTTGATCTTCTGGTCTTAGATCTCATGCTCCCCCACCTCCCTGGCGAACTGCTCCTGGCCGAAATCCGCAAAAGATTTTCCGAACTGCCCGTCCTGGTTCTTACGGCCAAGCGGGAACTGGAATCCAAAAAAGAGTGTTTCGAATTGGGGGCAGACGATTACCTGGTCAAACCCTTTGAGGTGCTGGAGCTGGAATTGCGCCTCAAGGCCCTCTTGCGCCGGAAAAGATCTCTTTCCTGCCAGGAACGGATAGGGAACGTCCTCGTGGATCTCGAAAGGGGTCTTCTCATCCGGGACGGGGAAGAGATCGTCCCTTCCCGCCGCACCTGGGACCTTCTTCTTTTTCTGCTCAAGAATCGGGGGAAGGTGATCTCCAAGGAAAAGATTCTCGATCACGTCTGGAGCGATGTCATAGTCAACGAGGAAACCCTCAGAAGTTATATCAAGGAATTGCGTCGTCTTCTTCCCGAAGGGGCCCTACAAACCTTTAAGGGACGGGGCTATCTTTTAAGAAAAGATATTTGAAAATGGAGGGATATACATGCGCAAAATAGTGTTTTTATTTCTACTTCTTTTTCCCTTTCAGACCTGGGCCATGAGTCCGAGTACGGAAAAACAGATCCTTATGGAATTGGCGGAGATCAAAGCCACCCTGCGAACCTTTATGGAGGTCACCAACAAGCGCTTCGAGGATATGAACAAACGCTTCGAGGATATGAACAAACGCTTCGAGGACATCAACAAGCGCTTCGAGGATATGAACAAGCGCTTCGAAGCCCTCCAGGAGGAAATGAATCGCCGCTTCGAGGCCCTGCAAAGAGAAATGGACAAACGTTTCGAGGAAGTGGACAAACGTTTCGAACAGGTAGATAAACGTTTCGAGCAGATGGACAAACGTTTCGAGCAAATGATGACCTTCCTCTGGATCCTTACGGCCATCTTCACCACCCTTACGGCGGTGGTGATCGGGTTCGCTTACTGGGACCGCCGCACCATCATTCGCCGGGCCCGGGAGGAAACCCTTAAAGATCTTGAAGAGGGCAAGCTAGGGGCCCTTCTTCGGGCCTTAAAGGAACTGGCCCGCGAAGATCGCCGTCTGGCGGAGATCCTCCGATCCTACGGTCTGCTCTAAGTGCTAAGCCGCTTTCACACCCGTGAAGCCCGCAAACTTTTCCTTTACTTCCTGGCGGTCCTCTTTTTGAGCCTGGCCATCCTTTTTACCGCCCTCTTCTTCCGCTACTTTTTGGAACGGAACCTCGGGGGCTCCCTCAGGACCTCCCTTAAGAGCTGGGCCCTCTATCTCCTTCTCTGGGAGGGGGTGCTGGCCCTTTCGGTCTCTTACGCCTTCTATCGCCTTCTGGCCGCTTACGAACGCTACCGCATGGAGCAGGAAGAGTTTTTGAGGCTCCTTCTGGCCTCGCTTTCCCACAAGTTCGGAAATTTTCTTTCCGCCCAGAAAGTCAATCTGGAGATCCTGGAAGATTCCCCTTCCAAGGAGGCCGTCACGCGTCTTAAGGAGGCCTGTCGGGCCATGGAGGGGGACCTGGAGAGCCTTATCGAGCTCCTCAAGCGCTCTCTGGAGGGAGCCTCCCGGGAAAAACCGCAGGGGCTCAAGGAATATATAGAGGGGCTTCTCCGGAGGTTCGAGATCCAGTTCGGCTCGCGTCGGGTCCATCTGAGCTTTCGCCATGCACCCTTTCCCTTAACTCCTGAGCTGGAACTGGTCCTTTTTTTCCTCTTGGAGAATGCCTTCCGCCATTCCCGCCACCATATATGGATCCGCACCGGACGGGACTATATCCTTATCATGAACGATCTCTCCCCCCATCCCGTCCAGGGCACCGGCCTCGGCCTTTATCTTTCTCAAAAGTTATTAAAAGCAGATAAGAGGATCCACTTAGTATTATACCGGAAAAAGGGTTTATTTCTGGCGTTGTTAGTCCCAACCAAGATGCCTAGAACAAGCACGGATTTTACACGTTAAATTCACGCAGGTCCGTAAAGAAATATTAACTTAAATTAAAGAGGTACGGAAATGAAGAAATATTGCTTATGTATGGGATTTTTACTGGGGTTATTACTTTATGGTTTTACTTGTCAGGCAAAGCGCATTAGAAAGGTTGAAGGAATATTAACGAAGGCTACTCCAAGCTATGTGGTGGTTAATAAAAGGCGTTATAGAATTAGTCATCATACTTTAATAAGTCCTAAAAGTCATCCTAAGGATA
>QOAM01000099.1 GCA_003978075.1 Thermodesulfatator sp.
AGACCAAGGCGTCTCTGAGGCTGTAGCCGGTGAAGAGCTCTTGGCCGTCTTTTCTCAGACCCCTTTTTATCCCGAGAGCGGAGGCCAGGTGGCGGACCAAGGGCTGGTTTTTTCCTCGAAGGGCAAGGCGGAGGTGCTAGAGGTGTATCGTTGGGGAGGGCTGATCCTGCATCGTCTTCGGGTTCTGGAAGGACGGTTGCGCCAAGGAGACCGGGTAAGGCTTGAGGTCTTTTCCGAACGCAGGTTCTCTACCGCCCGGCATCACACCGCTACCCATCTTCTTCATGCCGCCCTCCGACGGGTCCTTGGAGAGCATGTGCGCCAGGCAGGATCCTTAGTGGCTCCGGACCGCTTGCGCTTTGATTTTACCCACTTCGAGGCCTTGAGACCGGAAGAAATTCGCGCAGTGGAGGAATTAGTGAATGCCCGCATTCGAGAAGACCTCCCAGTAGAGGTGAAAGTGGTTCCTTTGCGGGAGGCTCAGGCCATGGGAGCTATGGCCCTTTTTGGGGAAAAATACGGGGAGCGGGTGCGGGTGGTGAGTATTGGGGATTTTTCCTTGGAGCTCTGCGGAGGGACTCACGTAAAGCATACCGGAGAGCTCGGATTTTTCAAGATCATTTCCGAGGGGAGTGTTTCCGCCGGAGTGCGGCGGGTGGAAGCCCTGGCTGGAGAACCGGCCTTAAAGTGGATTTTCGCCTTGGAAGACGAAAGGCGGCGTCTCGCGGAGCTTTTACATTGCTCTCAGAGGGAGCTGGAAAGGCAGGTCCAGCGTCTGCTGGAAAAGGTGAAGGAGCTTGAAAGAGAAGTGCGGCGACTTAAAAGCGGAGGACTGCGCAAGACTCTGGAGGAGAAACTCTCCGAGGTACGAGAGGTCTCCGGAGTAAAGGTCCTCTGCACCGAAGTTTCAGCTCGAGATCCTGCGGAGATGCGGGAGATGGGGGACTTCTTTAGGGACAAGCTAGGCTCGGGGGTGGTTTTCCTGTATGCGGTAAACGAGGGAAAAGTCCAGCTTCTGGCTATGGTCACCCGGGACCTTTCTCGGAAGATCCCTGCGGGAAAACTTCTCCAAAATGTAGCCCAGGTGGTGGGAGGCCGGGGCGGAGGGCGTCCAGAGATGGCTCAAGGAGGGGGGACTCACCCTGAAGGGGTTTCTCGGATCAAAGAGACCCTTTTTTCGGAATTGAAGCGGTTACTTTCCGGATAGGGCTTTTTTGAGTCGGCGCGAAGCCCGAAAAGCGAAACGAAGGCGAGGGGGAAGCTCTAAAGGGGCTCGGCGATAAAAGTCGTAGGCCCGACGGGGAGAGGTTTCCAAGATAGCCAAAGTCCCGAAGCCGGTAAGTTTTACCCTCTTCTTTTTCAAAAGATCTCGCCTCAGAAGTTCCAAAAAGGCCAGGAGGAGGGTACGGGCTTCGGCCCGAGAATTTACTACCCTGGCCTCTCTTAGCCGGCGATAAAGACGCCTCTCAAGTTCGTGAAATCTCATCTCACAGAAAAAACATAACATCCTTTACAGTGCGCTCCACCAAGAGACAGAAGTTGATCCGAAATTAGGAGAGCGCATCAAGGTGAAAAATTAGACAAAGGAGGGGCCAACATTAAGGAAAAGCCAAAGAAGCATTTCACTGAGATCCAAGGCCAAGGTAACCCTTGAGGTTTAACTCCCCCAACAGGCGGTAAGGCTTCTTGGGTCCCAGAGAAAAAACTCCCATCCTAAGCGATACATCTTACGGGCGGCCGGGAGAGGATACAAGAAGGCAAAGCCCTTCTTTACCACGATTCTACCTCAATTCACATGAAATGACAGGTCTCTATCATCCCTTTTCTTTCCATGCTAAAATCCCTAAAAGTTTACAATACCTAATAAGGAGGTGTCCATGGTTGAGATCAAAACGATTCTTTTCCCGGTAGATTTTACGGAGGCCTCGGAGAAGGTGGCTCGATATGCCCGGTTTTTCGCCGAAAAGTTTGGGGCTAAGCTTCTGGTGCTTTATGTGGTGGAAGATCTCATGAAGTATGCCGGCTTTTATGTACCGCACGCCGCTTTGGAAAAGATGGAAAAGGACCTCTTCGAGGGGGCACAGAAACGCATGGGGGAGTTTGTGGAGCAAAACTTTTCCAACATGGAGGTGGAGCCTTTAGTGAGCTCGGGAGAGGTGGCGGAAAAGATTTGCGAGATGGCTCGGGAAAAGGGGGCGGACCTCATTATTATGGGCACCCATGGGCGCAAAGGGCTAGAGAAGGCCCTTTTCGGAAGTGTGGCCGAAAAGGTGGTCAAAACTGCTCCTTGCCCGGTGCTCACCATTAACCCTTTTCAAAAGTCCTAGACCCGTGCTAAGCTAGCCCCCCGAAAAAAGTGCTTTCGGGGGGTTAGCTTATGGAAAAGGCCAAGATCGCTGTCATAGGGGCTGGGCCGGCAGGAATTGCGGTAGGGGTAGAGGCCCGGGTAAAAGGCATCTCTCCGGTGGTGATCTTCGAAAAGGGAGAGACCTTTTGTGACACCATCCAGCGGCTTTATCGACCGGGGAAAAGGGTGGACGCCGTCTTCCGCAAGATGAAGGTGGAACCCTTAGGGGTGTGTTCCTTTGAGACGGAAAGCAAGGAGGAGTTTCTCCAGCGGATGGAAAAATATATCAAAGAATATCAGCTGGACATCCGCTACAAGAAGGAAATCAACGCCTTAGAAAAAACCGATGGAGGCTATCGCCTGCGGGCGGGTTCGGAATGGGTAGTAGAGGCTCCCCTGGTGGTCATCGCCATTGGCATTTTCGGAAAACCCCGCAAGCCGGATTATCCCATACCCAAGGAGGTCCGAGATCGGGTATTTTTCGAGGCCACGGAGCGCCCCGAAGAAGGCCGAGTCCTGGTGGTGGGCGGGGGAGATACCGCCGCGGAAACGGCCTGCTTCCTCTGCGAGACCTGCGAGGTCTATCTTTCCTATCGACGGCCCAAGTTCTTCCGGATCAATCCGGTCAACCTAGAAAACCTGGAAAAGAAGGTCCAGGAAGGCCGGGTCAAGCTCCTTATGAATACGGATATCGATCATTTGGAACCGGACCCGGAGGGGGTAAAGGTGGTCTTCAAAGACGGCCGAGAGATGGTCTTCGAACGCATTTACTACTGCCTAGGGGGAAGCACCCCTGCCGGATTCCTGCGGAGCATCGGGGTGGAATTTGCCGACGGTCGGCCCAAGATCGACAGGTATTACGAGACCAATCTGCCGGGGGTATTTCTCGCCGGAGATATTGCCTTAGAGAAGGGTAGTATCATGGCCGCCTTTAACACCGCCCATATCGTGGTGGAAAGGATCCTAGAGAAGTACGGAGAATTAGTCCGGTAACTGGAAAACGGCCACCACTGGTGCATGATCCGAGGGCTTTTTCCAGCTTCGGGGCTCTCGATCCACGAAGACTTCGGAGAGGGCCTGGGCTAGAGGATTGGTGAGAAGGATATGGTCTAGACGCATACCTCGATTGGCCTTGAAGGCCCCGAATTGGTAGTCCCACCAGGTGAAAAGCCCCGCTCGTCCAGGGTGCTTGAGACGCAAGGCATCGTGAAGACCCCATTCCAGGAGCACGCGGAAAGCAGCCCTTTCCCTTTCGTGAAAACAGATTTGTCCTTCAAGGAGTTCGGGATCGTAGACATCGATGGGCTCCGGGGCCACATTAAAATCTCCACAGAGGGCCAAGGGATCTCTCTGGGGGTCGAAGTGTCGTTCGAGGAGTTCTCGCAAACGATAGAAAAACTCGAGCTTGTAAAGAAAGTAGTCTGAGCCCACGGGCGATCCGTTAGGCACATAGACAGAGATCACGGTGAAGGCCCTGAATTTCACGGCAAGGATCCGCTCCGCCGCCTGGGGATCTTCTTCCCCCGGGAACCCGCGGAAGAGCTCCTGGCCTTCAAGCCGGCTTAAAACCGCCACCCCGTTGCGCCCCGGCCCCCCGGCATGCCAAGACCTATATCCTAGAGACTCCAAGACCTCCTGCGGAAAGGCCTCGGTGCGCAACTTGGTCTCTTGAAGACAGAGCACCTCCGGGGAACGCTGTTTGAGGTATCTCTGCACATGTTCCAACCGGGCGTTGAGGGAGTTGACATTCCAGGTAACTAGATGGACAATTCCCACCTCTCCTTCCTCCATGATTTAGAATAGACCTGATTTTCAGGAGAGAAAAGTATGGGGCTCTGGTTGATCTTGGCCTTAGGGGCGGCCTTTTTCGTGGCCCTAGGAGATTTTCTCAACAAAAAGTACTTCTCCTCCGAAGGGATGGCAGCCATGGCCCTGGTTCGTACTCTGGCCCCGGTGCCCTTTCTTCTAGCGGTAATCTTTCTCGGGTTTGAACCTGAATCTTATTTGCACTTTACCCTGACGGTCCTTAAAAAACCTGCCTTTTTTCAAACCCTGCTTGCCCTTCTCCCCTTGGAAATTTCCGCCCTCCTTCTTTACATGGAAGCCATTCGGGTTTCTCCTCTTTCGCTGACCCTGCCTCTTCTGGCCTTTACCCCAGCCTTTCTCATCGGGACGGGCTTCATCTTTCTGGGAGAGAGGCTCTCGGCCTCGGGAGTGGCTGGGATCTTTCTCGTGGTACTAGGAAGCTACCTTCTTCATCTCCCCCGTCTCCCGGAGGGGCCTCTTGCTCCTTTAAAAAGTCTCCTCCGGGAAAGGGGATCCCTCCTCATGCTCGCCGTGGCGGGGATTTATGCCGTGACTTCCGCTTTGGGTAAAAGGGCCATCCTCCTTTCCTCACCTCTTTGGTTTGCTTCCTTCTATTTTGTCCTCCTAGGGCTGGTAGTGCCCTTTCTTCTGCGCATCTTTCGAGGGACGCGGATTCTTCCCCTCTTCCGCAAGAAGCCCTTAGGTTTTTTCCTTCTGGGCCTCTCTCAGGCCCTGATGGTGGTCTGCCATATGCAAGCCATTAGTCTGGCTCCGGCAGCTTATATGATCGCGGTAAAACGTACCAGCATTCTCTTCGGGGTCTTTTTGGGCGGGGCCTTTTTGCGAGAGAGATATTTCGGGGTGCGGTTGCTGGCCGCCGCGGTCATGGTGGGTGGAGTCTTCCTTTTGGCCCTTACTTACGGAGGTTGAGCTAAGTTTGATCGTTGGTAAATACATGATACCCCTCAAAACCTTACTCGATAAGCTTTTCGAAAAAAACTCTAAAATCAGGCATGAGCACTAGAACCGAATCTACTATTTGACTGGAGACCGTGAATCATCTCGAATACAAGCGGTCTTTTTGTTTGGGGAATCAAACTTGAGGTAAAATAGAAATTCCTGAAGATATGCGCATTAAGCGGCTAGAAATATACGGATTCAAGTCTTTTCCTTA
>QOAM01000140.1 GCA_003978075.1 Thermodesulfatator sp.
CTTTGACCTAGTTTGACAGCCCAAACAAAAAATCCGCTTATATCGACGGTTTTCGGACACACTACTCCCGCGTTCCACAATACCCTCCCCACCTCAAAGACCTTCCCGGCACCCTCATCCCTACCGCCCTAAACGCCTCGTACGCCTTCCCCTCAAGCTCCGTCCTTACCAAATATCTCCTCCCATCAACCTTAACCTCCACCAGCTTCAGCCGCTCAAACTCCCGGAAAGGTTGACAGAGAGGGGGAGATGTGTAAGAAAAGGTTAACTCCAGCAAAGGAGAGCGGCCATGAGAGAAGTGAGGCTTCACGGGCGAGGAGGGCAAGGAGCAGTAACTTCGGCGGAACTCATCGCCGTAGCGGCCATTGAGGCAGGTAAATATGCCCAAGCCTTTCCAAGCTTCGGCCCTGAAAGGCGGGGAGCTCCGGTGCAGGCCTTCGTGCGGGTGAGTGAGGCCCCTATCCGCACTCGAGAGAAGATCTATTTTCCCGATGTAGTAGTGGTACTTGATCCCTCTCTACCCACCATCGTAAAGGTGACCGCGGGTCTCAAAGAAGACGGGGTGGTCATTCTCAATTCCCACAAGAGCGAGAAGGAATTGCGAGAGATGTTAGGGGGCTGGTCGGGACGGATGGCGGTGGTGGACGCCACAAAGATCGCCTTAGAAGAGCTGGGACTGCCTATTACCAATACCACCATGCTAGGGGCCTTTCTAGTGGTGACCGGCCTTGTGGATCAGCCCCATCTCGAAGAGGCCCTGGAAAGGCGGTTCGGGCGTCTGGCGGAAAAGAACAAGAAGGCCATGGCCCGGGCTATGAAAGAGACCAAGATCTATCAGTAAAAGGAGGAGACATGCCCAAGGGAAAAGACACGGCGCTCATGAGTTGGAAGGAGGTCCCCTTCGGGTGTCATATCCTGGAACCTGGCAACTCGGTCAGGTTCAAGACCGGGGATTGGCGGTCTTTTCGTCCGGTTTTGGATAAAGAAAAGTGTGTCAAGTGCGGTCAGTGTTATATCCTGTGCCCGGATATGGCCTATTCTCCGGACGAAGAGGGCTACTATCTCGTGGATCTCACCTACTGTAAGGGCTGCGGGATCTGTGCCAGCGTGTGTCCTAAGGGGGCCATCACTATGGTGATAGAGGAGGTCTAGTCATGGGTAAGCGTATCGCCAAGGAGGTTTCCATTGCGGTGGCGGAGGCCGTAAAACAGTGCAAGGTGGATGTAATTGCTGCCTATCCCATCACCCCGCAGACCCACATTGTGGAGCACCTAAGTGAGCTGGTGGCCAACGGGGAGCTGGATGCAGAATACATCACCGTAGAGTCCGAGCACTCGGCCATCAGCGCCTGTCTGGGCTCGGTGGCCACCGGGGCCCGTACCTTTACCTCCACCTCCTCTCAAGGGCTGGCCCTTATGCATGAAATCCTCTTTATTGCTCCGGCCTTGAGGCTCCCGGTGGTCATGGTGGTGGCCAACCGGGCCCTTTCAGCCCCTATCAGTATCTGGAACGACCACGGAGACATTATGGCGGAGAGGGATATCGGCTGGATCCAGACCTTTGCCGAGAACGGCCAGGAGGCGGTAGATTTAGTCTATCATGCCTTTCGGGTGGCTGAGGATCGCCGGGTGATGTTTCCGGCCATTGTAAATATCGACGGTTTCACCCTGAGCCACATGATCGAGCCCATCGAGCTCCCGGACCAAGAGCAAGTAGACCGATATCTACCGCCTTTTAAGCCCCGTTATAAGCTCGATCCGCGCAAGCCCCTCAGCATGGGACCGGTGGGCATTCCGGAGATTTACATGGAGGCCAAGAAGGCCCAGGACGAGGCCTTTAAGAGTGCCTACCGGGTGATTGTCAAGGCCTGGGACGAGTTTGAAGAAGTCTTCGGACGCCGATATCATCCGGTGGAGACCTATCGCCTGGAAGACGCCGAGGTAGGCCTTCTTATTATGGGCTCGCTGGCGGAGACGGCTATGAGTGCGGTGGACCGCATGCGGGAGGCTGGAAAGCGGGTGGGTCTGGTGCGGTTGCGTCTTTGGCGACCTTTCCCCCTGAGGGATTTCGTGCGCACGGTGCGGGGGCTGAAGATGCTGGCGGTGATTGATCGAGCCCTTTCTCCCGGGGCCACCGGAGGGCCGGTGGCCACAGAGGTGCGCTCGGCCCTTTATCAGGTCCCGGGGCGGCCGCGAGTGGCTAGCTTTATCGCCGGTCTCGGTGGCCGGGATGTCACGGTGGAAGACTTTGAGGAGATGGCCGACAGGGCCTATTTCTACCTGAAAAAGAAACCCAAGGAACCTTACGAGATGATCGGGGTAAAGGAGTAAAGCCATGCGCAAAGAACTTGCCAAATTTAAGGGATTTAGTGCTAAAAATCTCCCAAAAGAGGAACCTTTTGCCCCGGGGCATCGGGCTTGTCAGGGGTGCGGAGAGGTCTTGGCCCTGCGTCTGGCCCTTAAGGCCCTGGGCATGAACGTCATCGCCATAAGCGCCACGGGCTGCATGGAGATCATCTCCAGCCCCTTTCCCTACACCTCCTGGCGGGTGCCCTGGATTCACATCGCCTTTGAGAACGCGGCGGCGGTGGCCTCCGGGGTGGAGGCGGCTCTCAAGGTCCTGAAACGCAAGGGGCGTTTCCCCAAGAATCGCCGGGTGGACGTGGTGGCCTTTGCCGGAGACGGGGGGACGGCGGACATCGGACTTCAGGCCCTTTCCGGGGCCCTGGAGCGGGGGCACGATTTTGTCTATATCTGCCTGGATAACGAGGCCTACATGAATACCGGGGTCCAGCGTTCTAGTTGCACTCCTTACGGGGCCATGACCACCACCAGCCCTCCGGGAGAGAAGTCCTTCGGGCAGATGACCTGGAAGAAGAACGTGCCGGCCATTGCCGTGGCCCACAATATTCCCTATGTGGCCACCGCTACCCCGGCCTTTTTCCTGGATCTCATGAACAAGGTCAAGAAGGCCGCTTTGGTGGACGGTCCGGCCTATGTGCACATTTACTCTCCTTGTCCCACGGGCTGGGGGAGTAAGGGCGAGGATTCCATCACCCTGGCCAAGCTGGCGGTGGAGACCCGGATCTTTCCCCTCTACGAGGTGATCGATGGGAAGTATTACATCACCCGCAAGGTTACCAAGCCCAAACCCGTGGAGGAATATCTAAAGCGTCAGCGGCGGTTCCGTCACCTTACCGAGGCCCAGATCCGGGAGATCCAGGAGCGGGTGGACGCGGAATACGAGCGGCTCCTCCGGCTGGCCGAGTGCCTCTAAAGAGCCTTGACAGGGACCGGGAGAGACTTTTAACTTTGTTATTGTCGGAGCGGGAATAGCTCAGGTGGTAGAGCGCCACCTTGCCAAGGTGGAGGTCGCGGGTTCGAGTCCCGTTTCCCGCTCCAATTTGGTAATCCTTTCAGAAGAAGAAAAGGTACGCAAATTCGGAAACTTTCCATTTTCCGGGAAGTAGAGTAGCAATATTTAAGGAGGGGCCATGGAAATCACCTTTTATGGACACGCCACTTTTAGGGTGATCACCCCTGCTGGGGTCAAGATCCTCCTTGATCCCTGGCTTTCCAATCCCCAGGCTCCGCAAGAGGTAGACCGTGGGCCTTACGATCTGATCCTTATCACCCACGCTCACGGAGATCACCTGGGGGAGGTGTTGGAGGTGGCTGGGGAGGCCGAGGTGGTGGCCATCCATGAGATCCAGCAGTGGTTGGCCGCCCGCGGGGTCCCTAAGGCCACGGGAATGAATATCGGAGGGACTTACGCTACCCGAGGGCTCAAGATCACCATGGTCCCGGCCTTCCACAGTTCCTCCTTTCCGGACGGCACCTATGGAGGGGAACCCTGCGGTTTCGTGATCGAGATGGAAGACGGCCGGCGCCTTTATCACGCCGGGGACACCGGTCTTTTCGCGGAGATGACCTTTATCGGAGAGCTTTACCCGCCGGAGGTGGCCCTTCTTCCCATCGGAAGCCATTATGTGATGAGTCCGCGAGAGGCGGCCAAGGCCTGCGAACTCCTGCAACCCAAAGTGGTTATTCCCATGCACTATGGGACTTTTCCCGTGCTCTACGGGACCCCGGAGGACCTGGAAAGAGAACTTGCGGCCCGGGGTCTTTCCGTGGAGGTAAAGGTGCTTTCTCCGGGAGAGACCGTGCGTCTCTAAGGTCTTCATCGTGCCTCCGGTGATCGCTCTGGTGGGACCGCACGGGGTGGGCAAGACCACCGTGGGGGAGGCTTTATTGAAAAGTTTCACCTCGCGGGGGCTTGTCGTAGGGGTCCTTAAGTCTACCAAAGAAGCCACAGGAGCCACCGACCGACCGGGGACGGACACCACGCGCTATCGAGCCGCCGGAGCCCGAAAGGTGGCCCTTTGGGGGAAGGAGCTCCTGGTGACCTATCAAGAGGCCCCGGAACGAGAGGCCTTCGAGGCGGTCCTTTTCCGACACTTTATAGGGTGCGATTTGGTGTTGGCTGAGGGTTTCAAGGGGCTTTCCTTTCTTCCCAAGATCGAGGTAGCCCGCCAGGCTGTTTCCCGGGAATTGCTTCTTCTCCCGGGCACGGTGGCCGTGGTAGCAGACTTTCAAGCGGAGACCGGGCTTCCGCTCTTCGGGTTCGAGGATGCGGAGGCACTGGCGGACTTGGTGGTAAATCGCTTTTGCCGCCATCTGGAACCTCACGTAGAACTCTTAGTGGACAATAGGCTGGTGGGGCTCAACCGTTTTGTGCGCCGAGCCCTTTCCGGAACCCTGCTCGGCTTTCTCTCCTGTCTCAAAGGTCTTCCCCACCAACCGGAAGTAATAGAAATCCGCCTCAAAAGACCAAAACCCTCTCCGCCCGGGAAATGAGGTTATACCCAGAGGCCTCCGAATAAATGAGGTAATTTTGCGCATATTTAAGGCCAAAAATAAAAACCTTATTGCATAATTCGTGAGTGGATGCATATTCCAGCCAAAGTCCCCACTTGTTCCAGGGAAAGTGCCCACCTCGATGCTCGGCCTCGGAGACCAGTTGCGAAAGCCCGGCCAGTCTTCCGAAAAGGAGGCGCTCCTCGGGAAAGCCCAGCTTTTCGGCCACGGCCACCGGGGTCTCCGGGGAAAGCTTTTCCAGCAGGGCCCTTTCAATTTCCTCCGCCCGGTGCACGCTCAGGAAAAGGACCAGGGTGACCTCCGGGCGGGCGAGGGCCTTGAGGTCCTCGAGACTCGGGCCCGGAGTGCGTCCCCCGAGACGGGTAAAGAT
>QOAM01000108.1 GCA_003978075.1 Thermodesulfatator sp.
TATGTGCCAGGGCCAGCTCCCGAGCCTTCTCCAGGGTGAGGGGCCGGGCTGCCGCCACCCCCGCCCAACACAGCCCCATCCACAACACCCAAAAGATCCTTCTCATGGTCTCCCCCACTATAAGGGCTCTCTTTTTGCCTGACAAGGGGACTTATCCCCTGATCTTCACCAATCTTTTACTTTCTTTTTCTTTCGCCCTTCTTTCCAGGAAAGGCGCTTCTTTTTCCCGTGGGTGATCTTCCTCCAGGGGAGCTCACTTTCCGGAGACAGAGGCCTTAGAGGCTCGACTTCTTCGACCTTGGGTTTGGGACCGTAGCGGGCGCGGAACTTTTCGTCCACCCGAGGGCCCCGCAGGGCCGAAGGGGGGAGCCAGGGAGAAAGGTAGAGTTTCTCGACAAAGCGCAAGAAGACCGCTCCTTCCCGTTGGGCTAGGGAGGTATCCACCTCGATGAGGAGGGCCCCGCGCCGGCGGGCCAACCGCTGGGCCAGGTCCCTTTCGGGACTCAGGAGGGCCGGCTGGGGGCTCCGCCAGCCCTCTTCCGTGACCCTTATCCAGGCCCGAGGCTTTACCGGAAGCCAGAGCTTGGAAGGGGGATCCTCTACATAAGTTGGAGGGGGGTAGTGCCTTTCCCGGGCCCTTACCCTCCCGGCCTCAGGGAGATATTCCAGTCTTTCCTGGCCCAAGAAGAGGATGTTTTCTAGCTCCTTTCGCCGGAGACCGCGGAAACCCTCAGTCTCGGCCAAGGCCTGATGGAGATCCTTGAGCTTTACGAAACCTTCCTGGTCGGGCAGGAGACCGAACTCATCCGGCCGCCAACCCAGGACATAGGAGATTACCTTGAGGAGGGCCTGCGTGCGCATAAGTCTTGCCCCCAAATGTCCCCCAAAATCAGCCCCCTAATTATACCTCCCCCTCTTCTTCCGCAATGCTTAATATTTAAAGGGGGCTTGTCAACGACCGAAAAGTCTGATATAAACTATAGGTTCATACCAGAGGGGTGGTGAGAGTTTATGAGCAGCCGGAAGGAGTTGGAGAAAAAACTTCTGGAGATGGGTAAGGAGGGGGCCATTACCTACGAGGCCCTGAACGAGGTGCTCCCTGACAATTACGACGATCCGGAAAAGATTGAGGAGATCTTCGACTTCTTGTCCCGGAACAACATCGAGATCCTGGACGAAAAGCAGATCTACGAAAAGGAGGAGTGGGTAGAAAAGGAGGCCCAGAAGAAGATCCAGGAGCTGGCCACCCTTTCGGAATCTGAGCTCGAGCTGGCGGAGGAGCCGGAGCCGGTGGTGGAGTCCGAGGAGGTTACCAGTCTCTACCTCAAGGAGATGGGCAAATACCCCCTCCTTACCCCGGAGCGGGAGGCCGAGCTCTCCAAGATCATCCGGGAGGGCTTCTACGCCATCATTGAGGCCTTTGAGGGGTACCCGGAGGATCTCCCGGAGATCCAGGCCATGAAGGCCGAGATCGCCCTGTGGCGCAAACGTGACCCGGGGCTCAAGCCCAAGAAGAGCCTCCTCAACTTTTTGGTGAAGGAGGCCCGAGAGCTGGCGGAGAAGTATCCCGACCGGCCGGGTATTCAAGACCTGCACCGGTTGGTAGAGGAAAAGGCCCGGGAAATCGAGGCCGCTAAGGACGAGATGGTCAAGGCCAACCTGCGGCTGGTGGTCTCCATCGCCAAGCGTTATATCGGCCAAGGGCTCCCTCTTTCCGATCTTATTCAGGAGGGGAACTTGGGACTCATGCGGGCGGTCTTTCGCTTTGATTACCGCAAAGGGAACAAGTTCAGCACCTACGCCTCCTGGTGGATCCGTCAGGCCATCACCCGGGCCATCCTGGACAAGACCCGCACCATCCGTCTCCCGGTGCACTTCCTCGAATTGCGCAGCCAGTTCTTTAAGGCCTTTTACGAGCTGGTCAAGGAACTGGGGCGGGAGCCTACCCCGGCGGAGCTCTCCCAGCGCACGGGGCTCCCCCAGGAAAAGATCCTGACCATCTTTGAGGCCTCGCGGGAGCCGGTCTCTCTGGAACTGCCCATCGGCGACGAGGACAGCACCTTGGGAGACTTCATCGAAAACAAGGACAGCCCCTCCCCTTACGAGGAAGCCAAGGACCGCGATCTCTCGGAAAAGATCCGCCATCTTCTTTCCACCCTCTCGCCCCGGGAAGAGAAGATCATCCGTTTGCGCTTCGGCATCGGAGAGGAGGGAGAGTACACCCTGGAGGAGATCGGCAAGCGCTTCGGGGTCTCCCGGGAGCGCATCCGGCAGATCGAAAAGAAGGCCCTTTCCCGGCTGCGGCAGATGACCGAAAAGGAAAATATCAAATACAAGGAGAAGTAAAATGGCTAAAAAGAGAATAGCGGTGGTGGGGGTGTGGCTGCTCTTGCTAGCGGCAAACGGGGCGTTTGCCCTCAATTATCAGGATTTTTACCCCTATTTCCCGGATATTCCGGGTTTTCAGGCGGAGAAGCCCTCGGGCGTTACCCTGAGCACCCCCTACGGAACCATGACCCAGGTCCAGCGGAGATACACCTCAGGCCCGGTGACCCTAGAGGCCCAGCTTATGGTAGGGAGCATGGCCCAGAGCGTCTGGTTCCCTCTGGTCATGCAATCTACCTACGACACACCGGAGGAGCGTCTTGAAACTACCAGGATAAAGGGGTTTCCGGCCAAGAGGCTTATTAACAAGAGGGACCCGCGTGGGACCTTGACGGTGCTCCTTTCCCCCCAAGGGCAGACCCCGGTAGCCCTTTTTATCTTGAATTACGAAGGGATTTCTCCGGCCAAGGCTCAGGCCTACCTGGAAAAGTACTTCAAGCTCAAGGAGATAGCGGCCAAGGTCAGGCCTTGAGGGCCTGAGCCAGATGGTGAAGCAACTCCCGGGGGTGGGTGTAAGTCTCCTGAGTGGCAGCGATCTCTCCCAGATCGTGCTCTCCCACCCGAAGCCCTTGAAGTCTCCGGGCCACCTCCGGGCCAGAGACCGGAAAGTGGAGTCCCTTAATCCGGGCTAGTACTTCCGCCGGCCAACCCACACCGAGGATTTTGGCCCCTTCTTCGATCAGGCTGGTAAACAAAAGAAGGGCCTCGCGCCCCTCTTTGATCTCCCGATAGGCCAGTTTGGCCAGCCCTCCCGCGGTATGGGCCTTGGGAGACTTCTCCTGGAGTTCACCTTCCAGCTTCATCATCACCAATTCCGGATCCGCCCGCAAAATGTTGCGCACGGTCTGACGGGTGAGCCCCAAAAAGGCCGCAATATCGTCTTCGGTCTTGAAGGCCTCTTCTGCCAGCACCACCGCGTAAGCGGCCTCCATGAGACTGGTCACCCAGGTGAGATTGCGCAGCTCGATGAGCTTGCGAGGTCCTCCCAAAATCTCTAGGGCTTTGAGAAACACCCTCAAGGCCTGCGCATCTAGGTCCCTTTCGCGAATCTCTTCCGCCCCAATGACGATAGGCATCTTCCCCCTCCTTAAATCTTTTAGCGAACCTTAACGATTACCTTGGCAAGGACCGCCTTCCACTTTCCTGGGACATAAGATAAGCATTTTTCGGAAAAAGGGGGATTTACCCGGAAGTCTCAGGAAATAATAATGTAAGGTATGGTCCAGCTGGAGTTGCGGAGTGTATCCAAGACCTATCTCCGCGGAAGGGTCACCGCTTTGCGGGATATTCATCTAGTCCTTCCCCGGGGGAAGTTTTTGGCGGTGCTGGGGCCCTCGGGGTGCGGCAAGAGCACGCTTTTGCGTCTGGTGGCCGGCTTAGAGGAGCCGGACCGGGGCGAAATCTTCCTCGCCGGACGCCGGGTGAACGGCGTCCCTCCGGCCCGGCGCAACGTGGCCATGGTCTTTCAGAATTACGCCCTCTATCCGCACTTCACCGTCTATCAAAACATTGCCTTGAGCCTCAAGCTTCGGGGCTTTTCCCGGGGGGAGATAGAGCGGCGGGTACGGGAGGTGGCCCGCCTGCTGGGCCTAGAGGAGCTCCTTGAGCGTTATCCTCGGGAGCTTTCCGGGGGACAGCAGCAGCGCACCGCCCTGGCCCGAGCCCTGGTGCGGGAGCCGGAGGTCTTCCTCCTGGACGAGCCCCTGAGCAACCTCGACGCCCAGATCCGGGAGGAAACCCGCAGCGAACTGAAGCGCCTTTTTCGAGATCTCGGGGCCACGGTCCTCTATGTGACCCACGACCAGACCGAGGCCCTGAGCATGGCCGATCTGGTGGCGGTGATGGAAGGGGGAGAAATCCGCCAATTGGGCCCACCGGAAGAGATCTATCACCAACCCCGGCACCGCTTCGTGGCCTGCTTCGTGGGTCTTCCTCGGATCAACCTCTTGAAAGGGCGCCTGGAGGGCGGAGTCTTCGTCTCTGAAGACGGGGGCCTGCGTCTCCCCTTGGGTCTCTCTTGGGAGGGCCCGGTGGAGATCGGCCTACGCCCGGAGCATTTAAGGCCGGGAAAAGGGGCGTTAACTCTACAGGGCCAAGTGACCTTGGTAGAGTCTCTGGGCCCGCAGAAGGTCCTTTTTCTTAAGGTGGGCTCCTGCGAAATCCGCGCTCTCGTCCCCCAGGATTTTCCTATTTCACCCGGAAAGGTCCTGGAGTTTCACCTGGATCCCCGCAAGATCTATCTCTTCGATCCCCTCACCGGGAAGCGCCTTCCTTAGCCACGATCTCCTCCAGCGCCTGCCGGAGGTCGGCTAAACATCACCGCCCCCGGGGATTCTTGTGGGTACAGTCGCAGGCCCCAGCCCTTTTGGCCGATAATCTTTTCCAAAATGGTGGAACGGCCGTTTTGCCGAAAATCTTCCTCAAGATCCTCATAAGAGTAGCCGAAGCAATAACAGATGAGCCCAGACATCTAAACCTCCCCTCCGAGGTGTTTCTCAAGATAGACCCCGTAAAAGGTGGTTTCCAGAAAAGGGATCCCGCCCGGGGCCCGGGCAAAGCCACCTTTGCGAAAACAGCGTTCCACAAAGAAACGAGTCTTCTCCGGCTCGGGGAAGGGGCGGCAGACTCTTTCCCAAAGGCGCACCGCGAAGTAGGTGTTTTCCAGAAAGGA
>QOAM01000072.1 GCA_003978075.1 Thermodesulfatator sp.
AAAGGAGGGGAATCCGGGCGTGGGGAAGGGCCACCCCTTCCCCCAAGGCCGTGGAACCAAGCCTTTCCCTCTCTACCAAAACCGCACGGATCTTTTCCGCAGGAAGACCGGTCTCCTCCCCCAAGGCCTGACTTATCTTCTCGAAAAAGGCCCATTTGTCCGCCACCTGCAGGTCTTCAAAAAGGGCTTTCTGGGAAAGCAGGGGTAGAAGGCGCATCTATTCCGGAACCACTAAGACCACATCCTCCCCGCGCCGATAGAGGGCACAAAGCCTCCCCTTCTCGTCGGCGTTGAGGAAGATAAAGACCGGCCGGTCGTCTCGTTGGAACTGCTCCAGGGCCTCTTCCACCGAAAGGGGCTTGAGAGGTACACGCTCCAACAAAATCTCTTGGGGAGCCACCACCTCTTCCTCTGTCCCCTTTACCATTATCCCTTCCCGGGACCCCTTCTTGTGGATCCCTTTGCGCTTGTCCCGCAATTTTTTGATCTGTTTTTCCAGGACATCAGCCACCAGATCGATGGCCTCGTACATATCTCCGGTCTCCTCCCGGGCGGTAATGTCTAAGCCGTCTCCCCGGAGGATCACTTCTGCCTCGTTGCGGAACTTTTCCGCCTTGAGGATCACATGGGCCTCCACCGGGCCTACAAAGTACTTCTCCAGTCTCCCAATCTTCTTGCGCACATACTCCTTGAGGCCCTCAGAAGATTCCAAATGGCGAAAGGTGATATTGATCTGCATTTGCCGACCTCCTCAGGCTTTTTTGCGAACCCTGGCCGAAGGAATGCCCAGGATCTCCCGATATTTGGCCACGGTACGGCGGGCAATTTTAATGCGATATTTCTCAAAAAGCATCCGGGCCAGCTCCTGATCAGTATAGGGCCTTCGGGGCTCTTCATTTAAAATAAGTTCGCGTAAGTACTCTTTCACCGCCTCAGAGGAGACGGCCTCTCCCCCAACCCTTTGGAGTCCAGAAGGGAAGAAAAACTTGAGTTCCACCAGTCCGTGGGGAGTCTCCGCGTATTTTCGATGAGTAACCCGGCTCACCGTTGATTCGTGCACCCCTACCCTTTCCGCCACCTCCCGCAGGTTGAGGGGCTTGAGATAGGCTGGACCTTTTTCCAGGAATTCTTGCTGGAGGTCGGCCAGGACCTGGGTCACCCGTAGAAGGGTCTTTCCCCGCTGATCCAGACTTTTCATCAGCCATTCTGCAGAGCGTAGCTTCTCCCGGAGAAAAAACTTCACCTTCCGGGGCACGGTAGGATCGGCCAGAAGACGCCGGTAGTAAGGGCTGATGCGCAGCCGGGGAAGCCCTTCCTCGTAGAGGCGCACACGCCAGCGCCCCTCCTCTTGATAAAATATGACATCCGGGGTGATGTAGACCGTGTTCCCCGAGGAAAAAGCTCGGCCGGGAAAGGGCTCAAGCCCCCGCACGATCTCCAGGGCCTCCGCCACTTCCTGCACCGGAAGACCCCACTTTTGGGCCAGAAACTCCGCCCCCTTGGCCAGATCTGGAAAGTGATCCCGCACCAAGCGTGCCGCCAGGCTCTCCGCAAGTCCCAGATACTCTAGCTGGGTCAGGAGACATTCCTCCAGCGAGAGCGAGGCCACCCCTACCGGATCGAAAAAGCGGATCCTCCTCCGCACCTCCTCCACCCGCTCCACAGAAATCCCCAAATCCCGGGCCACCTCCTGCGGGCTGAGGGCCAAGTAGCCCCGCTCGTCAAGATTTCGCAGGAGGTATTCCCCTACGGAGAGATCCTCTTCCGAAAGGCCGGAAAGAGCCAGCTGCCAGCGAAGATGTTCGTAGAGGCCTTCTTCCTTCCTCAAACAGGCCTCCCAGGGTATCCCCTCCGGCTCCTCAAAACTAAAAGCGGGATAAGGGGAAAACTCCTCTTGGAATAGGGCCTCCCAGGGATTCTCCCCCTCACCGTGGAGCTCACCGCTGGAGGCCAAGGCCTCTAGGGGTAAGTGATTCTCCTCACTCAACTCCAGGATGGGGTTTCTTTCCACCTCCGCACGGAGATACTCCTCCAGCTCCAGGCGGTTCATCTGCAGAAGCTTTAAGGCCAGCCGGAGCTGAGGGGTCAAGATAAGTTCCGGACGCAGTTTAAGCTGAACTTTGAGTTCTAACACCATGGTCTCCTCATATCCGAAAGTCTTCTCCGAGGTAAAGCTTTCTCACCCGGGGGTCTTCTACGATGGCTTCCGGGGGACCGGAGGCGATGATCTCTCCCTGAACCACGATGTAGGCCCGGTCGCAGATCTCAAGAGTCTCGCGTACATTGTGGTCAGAGATAAGGAGGCCGATGCCCTTTTGGCGCAAGCGGAGAAGAAGCCCCTTGAGATCCGAGACCGCCAGGGGGTCAATCCCGGCAAAGGGTTCGTCCAGCAGGAGAAATTGGGGTTTTACGGCCAAGGCCCGCATGATCTCCACCCGTCTTCTCTCTCCTCCGGAAAGGAGATAGGCCTTTTCTCTCCTTAGGGCCACCATCCCGAAAAATTCCAGGAGTTCTTCCAGGATTTCCCGGCTCTCTTCCGAGGGCAGACCCCTCTCTTCCAGCACCAGCCGAAGGTTCTCCTCTACGGTGAGGCGCCGAAAGACCGAGGGTTCCTGGGGCAGATAAACCAGTCCCTGCCGGGCTCGCCGATAGACAGGCAGATCGGTGATGCGGGTTTCTCCCAGGAGGATCTCCCCGGCATCAGGGCGGAGAAAGCCGGCCATCATGTAAAAAGTAGTGGTCTTGCCGGCCCCGTTGGGCCCGAGGAGTCCCACAATCTCTCCGGTAGACACGCTCAGCCCTACTCCGCGCACCACCTCCCGCTCTCGAAAGCTCTTGCACAAACCCTCGGCCCGCAACTCAGTCGGTGTAAACATAAGCCTCCACCGGACGCCCTCGGGAAAGGACCTCGCTTCGGTTTTCCCGAAAATAGATAATTACCAGATCCCCCCGCACCTCGTCCTTACCGTGCCAAACCCGGGGATGATCCTCCAATACTAACCGCTCCTCGTCCCGAAAATAGACGGCCTTTCCGGAAAAGGAGCGCCATTCTCCCTTTTCTATACGCACCTCCCCTAAGGCGACCAGTTTTTTAACCTTCCGCCGGCCACCTATCACGGAATAGTATACATAAAGCTTGTTGGCCCAGAGCCGCAGATCCCCCTTGCGGGCCACCACATGTCCGGTAAAAATGGCCAGCCCTTGGTCCTCCAGGACCTCCATCTGTTCTGAATGGATATCAATGGGGGCAGCAGCTAGGGTTAGGGGCAGGGCCCACAAAATAAGAAGTAACAAGCCCCGCTTAACCATGGAACTCCACCCGACTGCCCTTTTCGATGCGCAGGAGGCCGTCTTCCAGACGATATTCAAAGCCCTCTCCCCGGATGATGAGCCCTCGATCCTTCACCACCACCGGGGACTCGCTTTGGAGGAGCCCTTGGCGGGGAAGATAGTAGAGTCTTTCGGTGTAAAGGGTGCCCCGATCCGGGGTGGATAGAACCACCTTTTTCTCAAAGATCAGACGCCCGAGGCTCTCCTCATAGACCCCTCGACAGGCCCTTACCGCAAGTCCTTTCTTTTGCAAAGAGATCACCTGGGGATGGCGCATGACGATGCGTCCGGGAAGTCTCTCGGCCTCCTGGGCCCTTAAGCGCCAACGAGCTTGGCCGTTCTCGTAGAAGACATATTCCAGGTCCTGGAAATCTTCCTGGTTTTTGGGGGGCTGTTTCGTCTTTTTTGGGGCGGTCTTAGGGGGGGAAGAGGCCTTCGGGGCCGGAGAGGTAGGGATGCAGGCCGCCAGACCTAAGAGGATTAGGCCCATCAAAAGCCAGCGAATCGGCGCCATAGGCCCTCCCATTTTCCCTGAGCAGTAAGGATGAGGTCGCAGACCTCCCGCACGGCCCCCCGGCCTCCGGGACGGGAGGTTATATAATGGACAAAGCGTTTCACCGGGGGCCAGGCCTCCGGCACAGTCACCGCCAGCCCTACCCTTCTCAAAATCGGAAGGTCCACCCAGTCATCTCCTATATAGGCCACTTCCTCGTCCTGCAAGCCCCTTTCGTCCCTAATCTTTTCGTAAAGGGGCAATTTTTCGATCTGTCCTTGCACCACCACCGAAAGCTCTAGCTCCCGGGCCCGGAAACTCACCGGAGCCGAAACTCGACTCGAAAGGATTCCCACCTCTATCCCCTCCCGCTGCAAGAGCTTGATCCCCAGTCCATCTTGGACATAGAACTGCTTGATCTCCTGTCCTCGGGCGTCCACAATAATGCGCCCTTCGGTCAGGACCCCATCCACATCCAGCAAAAGGAGTTTTATCCTCCGGGCCCTCCGCAGGACCTCTTCAGGATATTCCACTTTTAAGCAAGGCCTCCTTAATTCTGGCCAAGGTCTCCAGGACCAAGGGCACCTCGGCCAGGGGCAAGCTATTAGGACCGTCGCAGAGGGCCCGCTCCGGGTCTGGGTGAACTTCCATGAAGATTCCGTCCACCCCGCAGGCCATAGCCGCCCGGGCCAAGGGAAAGACAAAGCGTCGATCCCCTCCCGAGGCCCCCTCGGCCCCTCCAGGAAGCTGGACGCTGTGGGTGGCATCAAAGATGACCGGCACCCCCAGGTCCCTCATTATTATCAAGGAACGCAGGTCCACCACCAGGTTGCGGTAGCCGAAGGTGGTGCCTCTTTCCGTAAGGAGTACCTTTTCCGATCCCCCGGCCCGCACCTTTTCCACCGCATAACGCATGTCCCCAGGGGCCATGAATTGTCCCTTTTTAATGTTTACAGGCCGTCCGGTGCGTCCTGCTGCTAGAAGGAGATCCGTCTGGCGACACAGAAAGGCCGGAATCTGCAGGAGATCCACCACCTCCGCCACAGGTTGCGCTTGCCAGGTCTCGTGGAGATCCGTGGTCACCGGGACCTGTACCTTTTCCCTAACCTCCGAAAGCCAGGAAAGCCCCCGCTCCAGACCCGGACCACGGAAGGATCGGAGGGAGGTGCGGTTGGCCTTATCA
>QOAM01000127.1 GCA_003978075.1 Thermodesulfatator sp.
ATGGGGTTAGGATTTTTGTTAAAAACAAGGAGGGGCTTATGTCGAGGATACCGCCTTTGAGAGTTGGGGGGCTTTCGCGGAGGGATTTTTTGAAGGTCATCACCATGGCCACGGCCACCATGGGATTGCCGGTGGAGATGGTGGACAAAGTGGCGGCAGCGGTGAAGTCTCCGGAGCGTCCGCCGGTAATCTGGCTCCACTTCATGGAGTGCACCGGTTGTACCGAGAGTCTCCTGCGGGCCTCACACCCCCCGCTGGCCCGTCTAATCCTGGAGTTGATCTCTCTCGAGTACCACGAGACCCTCATGGCCGGGGCGGGAAAGCAGGCCGAGGAGGCCTTGCAGAACGCCCTCAAGAAGTACCGGGGCAAATTCATCTGCGTGGTGGAAGGGGCGGTCTCCACCAAGGACGGGGGAATCTACTGCCAGATCGGGGGCCGACCGGCCTTAGAGATCCTCAAAGAGGTGGGCGGGCAGGCCGGGGCGGTGATCGCCATCGGGACCTGCGCCTCCTTCGGGGGAGTTCAGGCCGCGGCCCCCAATCCCACCGGGGCCGTAGGGGTGAGCCAGGTCTTGAGCAAACCGGTGATCAATATCCCCGGCTGTCCTCCCAACCCTTACAACTTCCTCTCCACCGTGCTCTACATCCTCACCTTCGGGCACCCACCGGAGCTCGATGACCTCTCCCGCCCCATGTTCGCCTACGGGCGCCGTATCCACGACCAGTGTCCCCGCCGTCCGCACTTCGACGAAGGCCGCTTCGTGGAGTCCTTCGGAGATCCGGCCCATCAAAAGGGCTACTGTCTCTACAAGGTAGGCTGTAAGGGTCCGGTGACCTATTCCAACTGTCCGGTCCAGCGCTTTTGCGATGTGGGGGCTTGGCCGGTGGGCTCGGGACACCCCTGCATCGGCTGCACGGAGCCCAACTTCTGGGACCGCATGAGTCCTTTCTACCACCACCTCCCCAAGATTTACATCCCCGTAGGCGGAGGTATCCGGGCCGAGGCCGAAAAGGTGGGCAGGGTAGCCGTGGGGGCCGCAGCCGGGGTGGTGGCGGTCCACGCCGCGGTGGGAGTGATCAAAAAGGCCGCCAAAGGCCTCAAAGGTTCGGAAAAGGAGGAGGGCTAAGCCATGGCCAGGAAAAAGATCACCATTGATCCCATTACCCGTATCGAGGGGCACCTCCGCATAGATGTGGAGGTAGAAGGGGGCCGGGTGCGGGAGGCCTGGGCCTCGGCCCAGATGTGGCGGGGGATTGAGGTCATCCTCCGGGGGCGCGATCCCCGCGATGCCTGGGCCTTCACCCAAAGGATCTGCGGGGTCTGCACCACGGTGCACGCCATTGCTTCGGTCCGGGCCGTGGAAAACGCCATCCAGATGGAGATCCCCTTAAACGCCCAATATGTGCGCAACCTCATCCTCTGCGCCCACGGCATGCACGACCACATCGTGCACTTTTACCACCTTTCCGCCCTGGACTGGGTGGATGTGGTCTCCGCCTTGAAGGCCGATCCGGCCAAGACCGCCCGCCTGGCCCAGAGCCTCTCAGATTGGCCCAACAACAGTGTGACCTTCTTCCGGGAGGTGAAAAAGCGTTTGGAAAAGTTCGTGGCCAGCGGTCAGCTCGGCCCCTTCGCTAGCGGTTATTGGGGACACCCGGCCATGAAGCTCCCCCCAGAGGTGAACCTTCTGGCGGTGGGTCATTACCTGGAGGCCCTGGACTACCAATACAAGGCCAACCAAGTGGTGGCCCTCTTCGGAGGGAAGAATCCTCACATCCAGACGGTGATCGTGGGAGGGGTGGCCCTGGCCATCAACCCGGAGAACGAGGCCACCCTCAACATGGAACGCCTGGCCTGGGCCCGGGAGCTCCTGCTACAGGTGCGGGACTTCGTGCACAAGGTCTATCTGGTGGATGTCTGCGCCTTGGCGGGTCTCTACCCGGAGTGGCTGAAGATCGGGGCTGGAGTGACCAATTATCTGGCGGTGCCGGACCTGCCGCTGGACACCGCAGGGACCAAGTTCGACCTTCCTGGGGGAACCATCTTCAACGGTGACCTCTCCTCGGTCAGGCCCATCCGGAGCTTCAACGACGCCTACTTCCGCGACAATGTAGCCGAGTCCATCGTCCACTCGTGGTATGAGGGGGATTGGACCCGGCATCCCTGGCAAGAAGACACCGTCCCCCATTACACCGGCTTTCAGGAAAAGGGAAAGTACTCCTGGGCTAAGGCCCCTCGTTTCACTGGGGAGCCCATGCAGGTGGGCCCCCTGGCCCAGGTCCTGGTGGGTTATGCCCAGGGACACAAGCTCATCCGCCGGTGGACCGATCGGGCCCTGAAGCGCATCTCCGCTGTATCTGGACGCCGTGTCACGGTCAATGACCTGCAATCCACCATGGGACGCCATGTGGCCCGGGCCATTCGGACCGCGGTGCTGGCGGACCTGGCCTTAAAACACCTGGACCTGCTGGTGGAAAACATCGGGCGGGGAGAACTCGAGGTTTACCCCTACCGCAAACCTCCTACCTTTCCCCAGGGGGAGATCATGGGCTTCGGTTTTCACGAGGCCCCGCGGGGCACCCTTTCCCACTGGGTGGTCATCGAGGGAGGCAAGATCAAAAACTACCAGGCGGTGGTGCCTTCCACCTGGAACGTGAGCCCCCGGTGTCAACTGGGCAAGCGTGGGCCCTACGAGGCTAGCCTGCTGGGAAATCCCGTGGCCCAGCCGGAAAAGCCGCTTGAGGTCCTGCGGACCATCCACTCCTTTGATCCCTGTATCGCCTGTGCGGTGCACATCCTAGACCCCGAGCGGCGGGAAATCGTGAAGGTAAAAGCCTTGTAAGGGGGGTGAGTCATGAAAGTGGAAAAGAGGCTTTATCGTCGGGTCTTTGTCTGGAGTTGGGCCCTGAGGATCTTTCACTGGTCCTTTGCCCTCTCCTGCGTGGTGCTCATCGTCACCGGGACCTACATCCACTTTCCTCCTTTCACCACCAAGTGGGCGGAGTTCAAGCCCCAGTACCTTATGGCCACCCTGCGCTACTACCACTTCGCCGCGGCCTATGTCTTTATGTCCGCGGTGGGTCTGCGCCTCTACCTCCTCTTTTTCGGTAACAAGTACGAGCGTTTTACGGACTTTCTCCCCATCAACCGGCGCAATCTGCGCTCCCTTTGGCGGTCTCTCAAGTTCTACCTTTACCTCACCGACGAGCACGAGTGGCGTATGGGGCACACGGTGCTGGCCGGGACCATCTACTTCCTCCTCTTCATCGCGGCCATCGTGATGTGCTTGACCGGGCTTTACATGCTCTATCCGGATGTCTCTTGGATCTCCCGCATGGGGGTGGCCCTCTTCGGGTCCATGCAGATGGCCCGCTTCATCCACTACATCCTCCATTGGTGTTTCATCTTCTTCGCCATCGTGCATCTTTACATCGCCATCTGGAACGACTTTAAGGCCCCGGAGGCCATCATTTCCGGCGCTTTTTCCGGCTCCAAATTCTTGCCTGCGGAGGTGGAGGAAGATTAAGATTAGGGTCCCTTATCTCATCCTGGGTGTAGGGAATCTCCTTTTTTCCGACGAGGGTTTCGGCGTGCATGTAGTGCAGGAGCTAGAAAGACGCTACCGTTGGCCTGCGGAGTTGGAGGTGGTGGACGGAGGGTGTCTGGGTTTTTCCTTGGCGGACTATCTGCGGGGCCGGGAGCGGGTCTGGGTGGTAGATGTTCTGGCTGCTGAGGCCCCGGCAGGGAGTCTTTTTACCTTCCGGGGCAAGGAGTCCCTGGCGCAGTTTGCTGCTTTGAAGCCCCGCACCGCCCACGAGGCCACTCTGGTGGAGGCCCTGCACTGGGCCGATTTTGCCGGAATCCTTCCGGAGGACCTTACCTTCCTCGCCGCGGTGCCGAAGAGCCTTTCCCCGGGACTCGAACTCACTCCCCCCTTGAAAGAGGCCCTTCAGCGGGCCCTAGAGTTCCTGGAAAAAGAGCTTGCGACCCGGGGGATCAGGCTGGAGGAAAAGATATGTGCGTAGGGGTGCCCATGCGCCTGAAGGAGATAAATTACCCTGTGGGAATGGCCGAGGCCGAGGGGGTGGAAATGCCGGTCTATCTCCATCTCCTTCCCGAAGAAGAGCTTTCTCCCGGAGACTGGGTGGTGGTGCATGTGGGTTTTGCTCTCCAGAAGATTCAGCCGGAGGAGGCCCGGGAGACCTGGGAGATCCTTCGAGAGATCGAGGCCCTTTCCGGCCATGCATGAGGCCTCTCTAGCCCTGGCCTTGGCTGAGGAACTTCTGGATCTCTTGCAAAAGGAAGGGGCCCGGGGAGTGCTTTCCTTTGCGGTGGAGGTGGGGGAGCTTTCCGGGGTGGAGGTGGAGGCCTTTCGGCAGGCCTGCGAGGCCCTCATACGCACCCATCCGGCCCTCTCCCGGGCTAAGCTGGAATTGAGGGTTGTCCCGGCCCGCTGGCGCTGTCGGATATGCGGAAAGACCTTCGGGGGAGATTGGTGGTCGGTCTGTCAGGACTGCGGGCCGGCGGGAAAGGACCTCCTTTCCGGAGAGGAGCTTCTCCTGCGAGAGGTGGAGCTCGAGGTCTAGGAGGAAGAGCATGTGTGAGAGCTGCGGCTGCGGGGAGAGGTCTCTACGCGTGGAGTTAGCCCGAGACCTCCTTTCCCGCAATGCCGAGGTGGCGGAACGCAACCGGGCCTGGTTTCGGCGGCTGGGGGTCAAGGCCGTAAACCTGGTGGGTTCCCCAGGAGCGGGCAAGACCACCCTCATCGAGGCTACGGCCCGAGCTCTTTCTGGAAGGCGCCTCGCAGTAATTGAAGGAGACCCTGAAACACGAAGGGACGCCGAGCGTTTGGCCGCCTTGGGGATCCCGGTGGCAGCGGTGACCACCGGTGGAATTTGCCACCT
>QOAM01000042.1 GCA_003978075.1 Thermodesulfatator sp.
TCTTCCCTTGATCTACCTCAAACTGGGGACCCGCCTGCGGCACTTTCTCATCGATGAGTTTCAAGACACCGACCGGCGCCAGTGGGAGGCCCTAAAACCTCTGGTGGAAGAAGTAGTGGCCTCCGGCGGATCCTTTTTCTATGTAGGGGATGTCAAACAGGCTATTTATATGTGGCGGGGCGGGGATCCGGAACTCTTTTTCGAGGTCCTGGAGAAGTTGCCCGCGGACCTCCGGGCGGAAAGCCTCCCCTGGAATCGCCGCTCGGCCCGGCGGATCGTGGATTTTAACAACCGCCTTTTCACCAGGCTGCGGGAAAGACTCTTCCAAGTAGTACCCTGTCTCCTTTACGGGCGCACCAGGGCCTCCCGAGTCCGGAATTGCGAGATAACCCAGGTCCTCTGTGCTCGCCTGAAGGAAGTCTATGGAGAGGTGGAACAAGCTCCGGAGGGGGAGGCCCCGGAGGGAGGAGTCTATCTCCGAGAACTACCCTCCCCGGAGGAGGATCGGGAGATCTTCCGGGAGGAGGTCTATCGGGGGCTCCGAGAACTCATGCCGGACCTTTACCACCGGTTTGTAGAGAAGGGGCGCACGGTGGCTATCCTGGTGCGGGAAAATCGGGAGGCCGAAGAGCTGGCGGCCTTTCTTTTTGGGATAGGCCTCCCGGCCCTCACCGAACGGGCCCTACGTCTGGAGACCTCTCCCCTGGTAAAGGGACTCCTTTCCCTCTTGCGCTACCTGGACTATCCCGGGGACGAGACCGCGCTGGCAGGTTTCTTGGCCAGCCCCCTCACCCGTAGCGGGCCGGAGATCCTGCGGCGTTATCTCCAGAAAGGGACGAGTCTTTCCTTGGCGGAATTTCTGGCCTCTGAGGCCCCGGGCCTTAAAAAGAGATTGGTCAATTTTTCCCAAGATCTTCATCGACTCACCCTGTACGAGACCGTACAAAAGGTGGTGGAAAGCTTTGGTCTTTTCGAACGCTTTCCGGAAAGTCGTCTTTACCTCATGCGCTTTCTTTCGGCGGTCCTGGCCTACGAAGAGGAAGCCCTATCCCTTTCGGAGTTTCTGGTTCGCTGGGAGGAGTTTGGGGTGGAGGAAAAGGTAGGGCTACCGCGGGAGATCCAGGCGATACGGGTCTTCACCATCCACGCCGCCAAGGGGCTGGAGTTCCATGCCGTGGTGCTGCCCCTCCTCACCTGGGGCCCCCGGGGACGGGTGGAATTGGTGGTAGGGGAAGAAGGACTCTTGCGGGTGCGCAAGGAGGCCCCGGAAGATATCCGAAAGATTTACCTTGCGGAAAAGGCCCGGGAGGTCTTCGAAAGCCTGAATCTCCTCTATGTGGCCCTCACCCGGGCCCGGGAGGAACTTCACCTTTTCCTTCCCGGGAGAACCAAGTACTATACCGTAGCTTCCGTACTCCAGGATCTTTCTGTAGCCCAGATCCTAAAGGAGATCCCCTAATGAAGGTTCGGTTGCGGCAGCTGCGGCGCCCCCTTAAGCTCCTAGGGGAGCGCGATCGGGAGACCCTCCTCGGAGAGTTGGCCCACCTTACCCTCTATTTCCTGAAGGATCCAAGGAGACTGGAAGAGGCCTTGAGCCAGGCCTTGGCCCTTTACCCCGAGCCCTTTCCCGAGAGAGAGACCCTCCGAGAGCGCCTGCGGGAAATGCTTTCCCACGCCCTCTCTCACCCGGAAATCTCTACTTACCTCGGCCTTCCGGTGAAGGAAGATCTGCGTGAAAGGGAAATTTTGCTCCTTCAAAAGGACAGGCCGGAGAGCCTACGTCCGGATAGAATCCTCCTTCAGGAGGACCAGGTCCTGATTCTGGAATACAAATTGCGCCGTCCGCGAGAGAAGGAGGTCCTCGACCGTTACCGGGAGCAGCTTGAAGCCTACCTTCGGGGGCTACGAAAGATCTTCCCGGAGAAAGTGAGGGGGGTGCTGGTCTTTTTAGATCCTCCCGGCCTGGAGGAGGTGTCTCCTTGAAGGCGGGTCTCATTCCTCCCCAGGCGGGTTTCTTGCGGACTCTGGCCCGTTTTCTGCTCTCCCGTCACGGGGAAGATCTTTTTCGGGCCACGGTGGTCCTTCCTACCCGACGGGCGGCTCAATTTTTACGATATTACCTGCTCTTAGAGGCTGGCCGGCCTCTCTTTCCTCCGCGCCTGCTCACCCTGGCTGATTGGGTGTCTGAATTGGCGGTAGCCTTGGAGCCCCGGCCCCTGGCCCCCACCGCGGAAAGGGCCTGGCACCTCTTTCGGATCCTCAAGAAGCGTCCGGACTTCGAAAAAGTGACCGGGGATTTCGCCCGCTTTCTCCCCTGGGGGCTGCGCTTCGTGGAGGTCCTGGAGGAGTTTGAGAAGGAAGGGGTGGATTATCGGGATCTCCTCTATCCCCCGGAGGACCTCCCCCCGGAGGGCCGGCGTTTTCTTTCCGAGCTTTCCGAGATCGGAAGGCTCTACCAAGAGACCCTACGGGAGGTGGGGCTGGACTCCCCGGCCAGCCGCTTGCGCCGGGTGGCTGAAGGGCTTTCCCGGGTTTGGGAGCCTAAAGGGCCCCTTTATCTCGCAGGCTTTGCTGCCCTTTCCGGGGCCGAACGGCGGCTCTTTGCCCAGTTCCTTTCCGCCGGGGCGGAGGCGCTATTCGAGGCCGATCCCCGGGAGATCCCGGACTTCTTAGAAGAGGCCTTCCAAGCCCTGCGCATAGCTCCAGAACCCCTGCTGAAGGTCCGAAGGAGACTCCCGGAGATGGAAATCCTTTCTGCCGCGGATGTGCATCAGGAATGTTGGGCCGTGGCGGAACGCCTACCAGCCAAGGTCAAGACCCCGGACGAAGTCTTGGTGCTCCTCCCGGTGGCTGCTCACCTCCTACCCCTCCTTCACGCGCTACCCCAAGGATTGAGCGTAAACATCACTCTGGGTTATCCAGTGCGCAAGTCCCTCCCTGCCACCTTTCTCCTCATCCTCTTTGAGCTCTTGGAAAATCGTCTGGAGGACCGTTACCCCACGGCCCTTTATTTGGCCCTTCTGAAACACCCTTACACCCGGGGGCTTTTCCCGGAGGCCGAACTCCTTTCGGAGGTCGAGGCCGGACTGCGACATAAAGGAAGCCCCTACCTGGGATTGGAGGAAGCGGAAGAACTGGTTCGCGACGCTCGGCCTCTGCAGGACTTTCACCGTCAAGTATTGCGGGCCTTCGAAGGGGTGGAGACCCCTCGGGCCTTCGCCCAGGTGATTTGGAGGGTCTTGGAAAAGGTGCTAGCCCCCCAGAAGAAGGCCCTTTCCGAGGCCCGGGAAAATCCCGAGATCCTGGCCAGACACTTTCTTCATACCCTGGAGACGGAGATCCTTCCGGTCTTTGAAGGGGTCTCCTTTTCCGAAGAGCCTTTGGGTATTTTGGCACTCTTTCGCATGTTCCGGGAGATCCTTTCCGGGACCCGGGCCCCCTTTGAGGGAGAGCCCCTGGAAGGGGTCCAGGTGATGGGGCTTCTGGAAAGCCGCCTCCTTTCTTTCAGACAAGTGCTTGTGCTAGACGCCAACGAGGGAGCGCTTCCCTCTCCGGAAGAGATCCATCCCCTTCTTCCGGAGGGGGTGCGCCGGGCCTTGGGACTTCCTCCGCGGGCCAGAGAGGAGGCCTTGGAGCGCTATTACTTTCGACGCCTGGTTCTGGCTAGTCGCCACTTGAGTCTCTTTTACCTTTCGGTAACCGATTCCTCTCCCCGTCTCCCCCCCAAGGTGCGCAGTCGCTATCTCGAGGCCCTCCTCTGGGAAAAGGAGCAGGCCGAAGGGCGGGTCTTTTCCGCGGAGGACTCCCCGGTGCGGAGTCTCCCGCTCCTGCTGAAGGCCCCGGAGCAGGTGGAAGCCCTACCCAAGGGGGAGGCCGAAAATCGGGAGATCGAGAGACTGCTTTCCGGGGAAATTAGCGCCACGCTTCTGGAGACTTATTTGGACTGCCCGGCCCGCTTTTACTTTCGTTACTTGTTACGGCTCTCTATCCCGGAGCGTATCCGGGACTACGACCCTGCAGCCCTGGGAACGGTCATCCATAAGACCCTGGAGGAGTACTTCCGACCCTATCTGGGACGAACCTATTGCCCTTCAGAGGACAACGATCCTTTAAGGCTGGAAAGACTCTTCCTCAGGGTTCTAGAGGAAGAGGGTTTGGCCCAGCGTCTGGGGCCGGAAAAGCGCTTTTTCGTGGAAAAGACGGCCCGCTTTCGGCTGAAACAATATCTGCGGCGCTTGGAAAGCCTTCCCCCTTTTAAGGTGCTGGCCCTGGAAAAAAAGCTCTCCCGGGTACACCCGGGCCTGGGTCTGCGCTTTCAGGGAAAACTCGACCGGGTGGACGCCTATGAGACCGGAATAGTCATCCTGGACTACAAGACCGGCGGAGGGGGGAGAAGCCTCAGCCCCAAACGCCTTCAGGCCCTTCTTGAAGAGGACTTACGCATCTCTTTAGACGCCGAAGGGCTCTCCCGTTTGAAGGAGAGACTTCCGGATCTTCAGCTCCTCCTTTACCTCTTTCTTTGGGAGGAGGCCCAGGAGGCTGCCTATGTAAATCTGGCTGAAGGACGCATGGAGCACCTCCTTAAACCCCTTTTCGGGAGGCCACCTTTTGGAAAATCCGAAAATAGCCTGACCCCGCAGGAGATCCTGGAGCTGAGAGAAAAGATCTTCCCTCGCCTACTTTCCCAGCTGGTGGAACACTTACAAAAGGCCCCGGCCTTCTTTATCCCGGAAACGCCCCCGGGCTGTCGCTGGTGCGACTATCTTTACGCCTGCCCGGGTTATCGGAGACTCTAGCCCCGCTCTGCCCAAACAAAAATCCGCTTGTATCAAGACATCCAAGTAAGGATGAGAGAAAAAA
>QOAM01000064.1 GCA_003978075.1 Thermodesulfatator sp.
TTTTAAGGCAGCTCCTCGTGGCTCCTCTCGTGAAAGAAGATGGGGGTCTGGCTTTAGTGATTTCTAATCCTTTCGACATAAATGCTCTAGAACAGGCCAAAAAGATTCTCAAAATAAAAGATTTTGAACTTTTGGTAGCCCTCAGAGAAGACATCTTAAAGCTCATAGACTATCACTATGGTCATCTCCAGTATTTTGAAGCAGCTCCCAGTCTGGAAATCCTTCCTGAAGAAGCTCCTTCGGAGGAAGAAGAGGAAGAAGGTATCCCTGAGGATCAGGAAAGTGTTGTAGTGCAATTTGCCAATTATCTTCTCGAGGAGGCTTATAATCGGGGGGCCTCAGACATTCATATTGAAAGTCTCACCGGTCGGCGAGGAGCGCAGATCCGTTTCCGCATCGATGGAGAATGCATCCCCTTCCAAACCGTACCCTATCAGATGAAACGCCCTCTCATCTCCCGCTACAAGATTATGGCCGGGCTAGACATCGCGGAAAAGCGTCTCCCTCAAGACGGAAAGATCAAATTCCGCACCCGCACCGGAAAGGTCTTTGAAGTCCGGGTGGCTACCATTCCCACCATTGAGAACAACGAAGATGTGGTTATGCGTATCCTTGGGGGAGTCGAGGCGCGGACTCTGGAGGAAATCAACCTTCGCCCAGAGATCTTGGAAAAATTCAAGAAGATCCTGGAGATGCCTTATGGTCTCATCCTCGTGGTGGGACCTACGGGCTCCGGTAAGACCACCACTTTGCATGCGGCTTTGCACTACATTAATCGCCCCAGCAAGAAGATCTGGACCGCCGAAGATCCGGTAGAGATCGTGCAGGAGGGCCTGCGCCAAGTCCAGGTGCGCCACAAGATCGGGCTGACCTTTGCTCGGGTACTGCGGGCTTTTCTACGGGCCGATCCGGATGTGATCATGATCGGGGAAACCCGAGATGAGGAGACGGCCCACGCCCTCATCGAGGCCTCTCTTACCGGGCACCTGGTCTTCTCCACCCTCCACACCAACAGTGCTCCGGAGACGGTGACTCGGCTTTTAGGGATGGGAATCGATCCTTACAACTTTGCCGACGCCCTATTGGGTATCCTTGCCCAGCGGCTGGCCAAACGCCTCTGCCCCGACTGCAAAGAGCCCTACCAGCCCACAGAAAAGGAGATCGAAGAACTTCTTTTCGAATACGGAACACATCCGCTACACCCCTTAACAGAAGAGGAGGTGCGTAAAGCCACCCTTTATCGCCCGGTAGGGTGCCCGCGTTGCCATCAGACGGGATACCGGGGCCGCATAGCCCTTCACGAACTCCTCATCCCCAATGAGGAGCTGCGGGAGCTCATCGTCAAGGCCGCTCCAGTGCATGAGATTCGAGAGACGGCCATGCGAAACGGTATGTTCACCCTGAAACAGGATGGTATTTTTAAGGTGCTCGCCGGGGAGACCGACCTCAAGCAGGTGCGGGCGGTCTGCGTACGATAGTTCCCCTTATTCCGGAAGCCCTCCCAATTAGAGACCCCTAAAAAAATCGGAAAGATTTTTAAAATCTCCGCAGGCTCCAGAGGTACGAAAGAGAGCCCTTGAGAGAGGGCCAGAGCGAAAAAAATGGGACCTTGAGCCGTTGAAAGAGAAAGGGGAGCGGTTATAATGGGCCTAAAGGAAAAAGATCTCCAAGTAGGGTCTCCAGAAAGAATTTTTTAAAACCTAAATAAAGGGTGAAGGGGTGCGAAGATAAAGCCCCCAGCAAAGGGGATTTTTTCAAGAGGTCTCAGGAGGTGAATTTTTATGGCTGGACATTCCCATTGGGCCCAGATTAAGCGCAAGAAGGCGGCGCAGGACGCCAAGCGGGGGCGCATCTTCACCAAGATCATCCGGGAGATCATGGTGGCTGCCCGGCTGGGAGGGGGAGATCCGGAAGGCAATCCCCGGTTGCGAGCAGCCATTGCCGCGGCCAAGGCCGTGAATATGCCCAAGGAGAACATCGAAAGAGCCATCCGAAAGGGGCTAGGCCTGGAGGAAGGGACGCGGTACGAGGAGGCCGTTTTCGAAGGCTACGGACCAGCCGGAGTGGCCGTCTACATCGAAAGTGTGACCGACAATCGACGACGCACGGTCTCCGAACTCCGACACATCTTCAGTAAATGCGGAGGAAACCTCGCGGAGCCCGGGGCGGTCTCCTGGATCTTTGAAAAAAAAGGCCTCATCGTGATCCCGCGGGACGGACTTTCGGAGGATCAGGTGCTGGAGGTGGCTTTGGAAGCCGGGGCCGAAGATGTACGCAACTACGAGGGGGAATTCGAGATCATTACCGCCCCTGAAGACTTCGAGGAGGTCAAGCGTCAGATCTTAGAAGCCGGGCTTCGTCCCTCCTCGGCTCAGGTTACTCTAGTGCCCAAGACCACCGTCCGCCTTCAAGACGAAAAGACCGCCCAGCAGATGCTTCGCCTCATGGAAATGCTCGAGGACCACGACGATGTCCAGAAGGTCTACGCCAACTTCGACATCCCCGAAGAGCTGATGGAAAAGCTCTCCGGGGGTTAGAGTGCGTATCCTGGGGGTAGATCCGGGATCCCGGGTTACAGGCTACGGCCTGATCGAGGCTGAAAAGCGCAAACCTCAAGCCCTGAGCTGGGGGGTGCTTCGCCCTCCCCAAGGTAACCCCTTGCCGAAGCGCCTGGCCTTTCTCTATGCCGAACTGGAAAGACTCATCCTCACCCTGAGCCCGGAGGTCCTGGCCTTGGAGGAGGTCATCCCGGAGCGCTTCCCGCGGGCGGCCCTTTCTCTGGGGCAGGCCCAAGGGGTGGTGCTCCTCCTGGCTGCCCGCCATGGTCTTCCGGTGTATACCTACCATCCCTCGGTGGTTAAGCGTATCCTTACCGGAAACGGACGGGCCGGGAAGGAAGAGGTGGCTTTCATGGTGCAGGTGGAGCTGGGCCTGGAGGGCCCGCTCCCTCGCGACGCCAGCGACGCCCTGGCCCTGGCCTTGACCCATTTTTACGGAGAGATGAGGTGCTGGCCGAGGTCTGTGGGCGCTTAAGACGCAAACTCCCGGGGAAAATCTGGTTGGAGGCCGGACCTTTCACTCTGGAGATCTCCGTTCCCTTCACCCTGGTGGAGGAATTGCCCCCTGTGGAGGAAAGGTTGTGTCTTCCGGTCTGTCTTTGGGTCCAGGAAGGGGTCCCTGAGCTTTACGGTTTTCGCGACCAGGCCTCCCGGGAGACCTTCCTCCTCCTGGCCTCGGTGACCGGGGTGGGACCCCGCCTGGCCTTGAATCTTCTAGCCTTTTTTCGACCGGAGGAGCTGGAAAAGGCCGTGGCTTCCGAGGATTTGGAGGCCCTCTCCCGGGTGCCGGGGATCGGCCCTCGCCGGGCCGAGCGCCTTTGTGTGGAACTACGAGGCAAATTGGGATTAAAACGAAAACCGCGAGCCGAGGCTCCTCTCCTCCGTCAGGCCCTTGAGGTCCTCAAAAATCTGGGTTTCCCGGCCACGGAAGCCGAAGAGGTCTTGCACCGCCTCTATACCGGTCAGGAGGACCTCCAGGAGCTCTTGCGCAAGGCCCTGCGGGAATTTTCGCCGGCTTGAGCCCGTGCTAAGATAGGCCCTCAGGATGGACCCCCTTCGTCCGAAGACCCTGGCCGAATACGTGGGTCAGGAGGAGATCAAAAGGGAGCTGGCCGTTTATCTGGCGGCGGCCCGGGTTCGAAGGGAGGCCCTGGATCACATGCTCCTTACCGGCTATCCCGGACTGGGCAAGACCACCCTGGCCCAGGTGGTGGCCCATGAATTGGGGGTGAATTTCAAGATCACCTCCGGGGCGGCTCTGGAACGGCCCGGGGATCTGGCAGCCCTCCTCACCACCCTGGAGGAAAGGGATGTCCTCTTCATCGACGAGATCCACCGCCTGCCCAAGGCCTGCGAAGAGGTCCTCTATCCGGCCATGGAAGATTTTGCCCTGGATCTGGTGGTGGGTAAGGGGCCCGGGGCCCGGGCCGTGCGCCTGAAGCTTCCCCGCTTCACCCTCATCGGGGCCACCACCCGTCCGGGGCTCCTCTCCGCCCCTTTGCGCGACCGCTTCGGGATCCTCTTCAAGCTGGACTTCTATGAAGAAGAAGCCTTGGCCCGCATCCTCCTACGCTCCGCCGCTCTTCTGGGCCTCCGGCTTTCTCAAGAGGCGGCCCGGGTCATCGCCAGCCGTTCTCGAGGCACCCCGCGTATCGCCAACCGCCTCCTGCGCCGGGTGCGAGATTACGCCGAGGTAAAGGGGGCCTCGGAGATTACTCCGGAGATCGCCCGCGAGGCCCTAGACCTCATGGACCTCGACCCGCTAGGGCTTTCCCCCTTGGATCGGCGTATCCTGGAAACCATCCTCGAAAAGTTCGACGGCGGCCCGGTGGGACTTTCCACCCTGGCCACGGCCCTGTGTGAGGATCCTCAGACCCTGGAGGATATCTACGAGCCTTATCTCATCCGCTGCGGGCTCCTGCGGCGCACCCGTAAAGGCCGGGTGCTCACCGAAAGGGCCTACGCTTACTTGAAGGCCCCCCGGGAGGGGGTATTGTTTTGATATGGCTCGCCTTACGGTGCCGGAGATAAAGGCCCGCAAAGGCCAGGAGCCCATCGTGGCCCTCACCGCCTACGATGTGGTTTCCGCTCGCTTGGCGGAAGAAGCCGGGGCGGACCTCCTCCTCATAGGGGATTCTGCGGCCATGGTGGTCCTGGGGTACGAAGATACCCTGCCCATCACCATGGAGGAGATGCTGACCTTTGCCCGGGCCGTGGCCCGCGGCTCCCGCCGGGCCGTGCTCGTAGGGGCCATGCCCGTTCTTTCCGATCAGACCGGGCCGGGGG
>QOAM01000098.1 GCA_003978075.1 Thermodesulfatator sp.
GGTAAAAAAGTCAAAGTAAAAACCCTTGCCGAAGCAATTTCTTTCAGTCTAGTGCGGTATTTCTCGATTTCTTCCATTTCTATAGCTATATAAGCTAGTCGATAAAAGGTATCTCTTTTTTCTAAAATTTTCCAAAAAATATAGTAAGGTTTAGTAAAATACCCTAGAGAATCTATTCTTTCTTTAAGTTTTATTCTAAGAATTTGGGGATTATAAATAGGGAGAGTTAATTGATAAATTTCATAAAAAAATTGGGAAGGCTTCAAAAGGAGATAAAGATTTTTGTGCTTAAGTTCTTCCAAAAGTAAACTTGGAAAGTATTCATACTTTTTTATTTTGGATGGACTCCCCTCAAAACCTATACCTTCAAAAGTAGCTTCAGTAAAAGGCTTTAAAATGTAATTTCTATACACTTTAACTCTCCAAAAGCCCCTGAGGAAAAGTCTCTTTAGCCTTTTTTAAATGCCCTTTTTTAATTGTTCTTTCCTTTCTTACATAAGCTACGAAAAGGGCTCTATCCATGAGTTTGTTAATGAGTCTTGGAACTCCCTTGCTCCATTTATAGAGCACTTTTTCGATTTTTTTATCAAAATTTATTTCTGGTGATTCAGAGGCTTGCTTAATCCTGAACCAGAGGTAGGGAAAAACTTCATCCCGTTGAAAAGGGCGCAGGTTTTCCCAGACGGAAATCCTCTGCCTTAGAGGGGAAAGCTCGGGACTTTTTAGTTTTTCAGAAAGGGTGGGTTGTCCAATCAAAAATACCTGTAAAATGAGGTCTTGACCTTCATTAAGATTAGTGAGAAGTCTCAACTCCTCCAGGGTTTCTTTGGGTAGAAGTTGAGCCTCATCAATCACCAACAGACATCTGGAAAAGGGTCTGTCTGAAGAGGTAAAAAAGGCTTTTAATCTTTTGAGGATTTCGTCTTTATTGAGAATAGAATAAAAGTTTTCTCCTGAAGGTCGCTGGGAAAAATCGAGAGATAGCTCTTTAAAAAAAGTTTTAAAAAATTCTTGAGGAGTAAGGGCAGGATTGTATATGAGAATGGTCTTTAGTCGAGGTTCCAAGCGAGAAAGAAGGGTCAGAAGGAGCTGGGTTTTCCCCAGCCCCGGCTCACCGATCAAGACCGAAAGGAGGCTCCCTTGGTGTAAGGCGAAAGTGAGGACCTCTAGACTTTCAAGATGGGCCCTCCCCGGGAAGAAAAACTTTGCATCCGGAATCAAAGAAAAGGGAGGAGTTTTTAAGTTAAAAAAGGCCAAATAGGAGCACTCATTGCGCATATTTTGATGTTATATAGCTGAGCCTAAAAATCAAGTCAGCTGCTAACCCCAGCTAGGCTGTCACAAGGCGCGTGATAAGGGATAAAAATGGATTGCCCCTCAACCTTCTACTTCCCGCAGAAACTCCTCGGTCCGGCCATTCCGGTGAAGGCCCGTAGATCTATCTCTACTATAACGAAGCTGAGACCTTGAAAAAATTAAGATTTCAAGCCGCAAGCAGGATAAGCCCCAGGTGATAGGCGATAAAGGCCACAGTCCAGGCCAAAAGTAGCTGGTAAAGCACATTAAGGAGGGGGTAACGAAGGCTTCCGGTCTCCTTCCAAATGGCGGCCAGTGTCCCCACGCAAGGCACATAAAGGAGTACAAAGACCATGAAGGCCAGGGCTGCCGCTGGGGTAAGCCCCGAGAGCCGCAGGGCCTCTTCCAGGCTCTTCCCCGCCCCTTCCCCGGCCTTGTAGAGCACCCCCAAAGAGGAGACCACTACCTCTTTGGCCACGAAACCGGAGATGAGGGCTACACTCATACGCCAGTCAAAACCCAATGGATGCAGGAGGGGCTCGAGGAGTTTGCCGGCCTGGCCAATGTAGCTTTGCTCCAGCGGGGGAGGAGTGTGGTCCACCCGGGGAAAGGCCGTTAGGCCCCAGAGGAGGACCGAGGCCGCCAAGATCACTCCACCCATCTTGCGGAGATAAATCCGGGTCTTGTCCCACATGTGAAAAAAGAGCCCTCGCAGGGTGGGGAGGCGGTAAGGGGGAAGCTCCAGCACAAAAGGAATATCTTCTTCTTTTACCAGGATGCGTCCTAAGAGGCGGGCGATAAAGGCAGCGGTCACGATACCCAAGGCGTAAAGAGCAAAGACTACCTGGGTCTCGTAGCCCCGGAAGAAGGTCCCAGCGAAGAGCACATAGACCGGAAAACGAGCTGAACAGCTCATGAGGGGGTTAATCAAGATGGTGAGCAGTCTCTCGCGAGGGTTTTCTAGGGTGCGGGTGGCCAAGATGGCCGGAACATTACACCCAAAGCCCATGAGAAGAGGAATGAAGGCCTTACCGTGGAGCCCGAGAGAGTGCATAACTCGATCCATAATGAAAGCCGCGCGGGCCAAATATCCTGTATCCTCAAAGAGACTAATCCCCAGGAAGAGGAAAAGGATATTGGGAAGATAGACCAAGACCCCGCCCACTCCCCCCAGAACCCCTTCCACCAGGACCTCCTGCAGGAGACCCGGGGGGAGATGGGCCCGGAGGAGGCCCTCAGCCAGCTTCAGGAGGTGCTCCAGCCAGGCCACCGGATAGGCTCCCAACTTGAAAGTCAGATAAAAGAGGGCGTACATGAAGGCGATAAAGATGGGAAAACCCAAGATCCTGTGGGTCAAAAGGTCGTCCAGGCGCTCGGAGAAGGTCCAGCGAGAGATGGCTGAGACCCTTACGGCCTCCCGCACCAGCCCGGCAATGAAACCGTAGCGCGCTTCCACGATCAGGGCCTCTGGGGTCTCATCAAAAAGCCGAGCGAAGTTCTTTGCCAGCCGCTCCCGCAGGGCAAGCACTTCCTCTCCTCCGGGCTGCCTCTCCACCCAAGAGACTACCTCCCGGTCGGCCTCCAGAAGTTTCAGGGCCAGCCACCGCCGGGGGTAACCTGGAAAGAGATTTTTTCCTTCCAAGGCCGAAAGAAGCTCAGAGAGGGCCTCTTCGATCTCCCGTCCGTAGTAAATATGCACTGGCTGGGCCTTGAGGTCCCCTCGGGCCACTCGGGCCAGGGTCTCGCCCACCTCTTCTATCCCTAAGCCCTTGGTGCCCACGGTGGGAATCACCGGGACTCCCAAGAGGCGAGAGAGGACCTTGTGGTCCACATAAAGCCCCCGGCTCTCCGCCATATCGATCATGTTGAGGGCCACCACCAAGGGGCGCCCTAACTCCATGAGCTGGACCGTGAGATAAAGGTTGCGCTCGAGATTAGAGGCGTCCACAATATTAAGGATGACTGTGGGCCGGTTTTCCAAAATAAAGTTGCGAGCGATGACCTCTTCTAAGGAGTAAGGAGTGAGAGAGTAGATCCCCGGGAGATCCACAATTCGCAGAAGGAGCTCCCCTACCCGGCACTCTCCCTCCTTTTTTTCCACAGTAACTCCGGGCCAGTTGCCCACCTTTTGGCGCGCCCCGGTGAGGGCATTGAAGATGGTGGTCTTTCCTGCGTTAGGATTTCCGGCTAGGGCTACTACTGCTTCGGACATTTCTCTACCAGCACCCTAGCCGCTTCCTCGTGGCGTAAGGCTACATGGTAGCCCTTAATTTCGTATTCCACGGGATCTTCCAGGGGGGCATAGCGGATAACCCGGATAGGAGTTCCGGGTAAAAAGCCCATCTCTAGGAGCCGTTGGCGAAAGGCCCCGTTTCCCAAAACTTTTACGATGATACCTTCCTCTCCGGTATGTAATTCGTCTAGGGCCAAAAGATTTTCCCTGTGGGGACAGGGTCCTTGCCCTTTCCTGCAGCCTCTTCTGCGGCACCTCCAGCGCCAGCGAAACCCCATTTTTACTCCTCCTTCCGACAAGCGGCACAATAACCCAAGAGTTCGTAGCGCACCATCTTGATCTGGACCCCGTGTTTTTCTTGGAACTCCCGGGCCACTTCCTCTAGACGCTCGTCCCGGAACTCCTCCACTCTCCGACAGGAAAGACAGCGAAAGTGGGCGTGGGGTTCGTGTCCATAGATATGTTCGTAGTGCATGTGCCCGTCCTCATGATACACCTCCTGGACCAGCCCACACTCGATCAGAAGAGGCAGGGTGCGATAGATGGTGGCCTTAGAGATACGATAGCCCTGGTTGCGTAGACGAAGGTAAAGCTCGTCCACATCAAAGTGGTCATGGATTTTGAAGATCTCTCGCAAGATGGTCTCTCTTTCGGGAGTGTAACGCAATCCCCTCTTACGGATAAACTCTCGAAAAATTTCTACCTCTGAGGCCTGGAGCATGAGGGCTTCCTTATTGAAAATTTGTTTCAATGACTTATTCCATTTCTTTGCGCCTGTCAAGGGGGTATTTAAGCGCGTGTTATTGCAAAGCGATTTTGTCACCTTAACTGTAAAGCTAAAATGTCACCCTTTTCCGGTAGAACCATAGGCTCGAATCCTCGCGAAGAAGGTCGGGCCTATGGGAAATTGCCCAAAGGAGATGCGATAAGGAATGTCAACCCTGAGCCGACATAACCTGTGTCCGCCGGCGGCGGGGCCAGCTGATTTTCTGGGATACGAATTGTTGCTCCGGGATGGTCTCGTTGCACTCTTACTCGTCAAAGGACTGTTCACTTTGGTTTCAGACGGTGCACAGCGAGCTGCGGTGCTGGTAAACGAGGGGTGGACTAGTGCCTTCGGAGAGGTCCCTCGATTCCGGGTGGCCCTGCGTGGCAAATCGCGCTATCTTGGAGGCGCGGGTATTCCCGGACCTCGAGTATGCCTGCGGGTCGTCACGACG
>QOAM01000128.1 GCA_003978075.1 Thermodesulfatator sp.
CGTCGGCCGTCGAAGGCGGACCATCGATTCGAGCATCTGCGTCGCCGTTACGACCAGCCGGTCGGCGCGGTTGCAGGCGTCTATTATCTCCCGCTGGGCGGTGGGCACCTTATGGGGGCTCATCTGGACGCCCAGGTCGCCCCTGGCTATCATAAGCGCATCCGCAACCTCCACTATCTGCTCAAGCCGCTCAAGCGCATCGAGCTCGACCCTCCGGGGAAGACCTTCCTTGGCCACAACCTCTTTCAGGCTTCTCTTTTGAAAAACCTTGCTCCCGCTATAGCGGAGAGGGTCGCGCAGGAATTCGTCCCATCCGGGGTGAGCCGGTTTGGCGGAAAGCTCCTCAAAGAGTTTTCGGGAAAGCTCCTGGCCCAGGGTGCGGAGCTCTTCTTCCAGGGCCATGAGGGTCTCGCGGGAGGGAGGAGGCCCGTTTTTCTCCAAGCTTTGGCGTCGCAGGAGGCGGTGCAGGGCCACCATGCGCTTCCGGAAATAACGCTCCGGGTTAAAGCCCCCGCGGGCCTCAAGCTCCAGGAAGGTCTCCAGGGCCTCCTCAAAAAGGCGCCTCAGGGTTGGGTCCTCTCGCAGGCGAAAGAGAAGACGGTCAAAGGCCCGGTTAAGAAAGTACTCCTCTCGAATCTCTGCCGAGAGGTCCGGGCGCAGGCCTAGCTCCCAGGCTAGCCCTCGGATGAGGGTGAAAAGGAGGCTATCAATGGTGCGAACCTGAAAGGCCTGGTAGGCGGAAAAGATGGTTTCCAGCCAGCCTTCAGCCTGGCGAGGGGTGAGGCCGGTTTCCGCGGCGAGCTGACGTCCCCAGTCTGTAAAAAGGGCGATGTGTTTCAAGAAGAGGAGGATGCGCTCCCGCATCTCCGCCGCGGCTTGGTTGGTGAAGGTCAGGGCCACTACCGAGGCCAGACGGTCCTCCCGGGGAGGGCCTAGGGAGGCCAACACCTGAAGATACTGCAAGGCCAAACGGTAAGTTTTTCCAGAGCCAGCGGAGGCCGAGACTTGAATAACTCCCCGCGGCTCGGGCTTGAAGTTAAGGCTTAACTGCTCCGCCACGCCCCTATTTTATCCTCCACAGCCCGACTCTGCTCTCTTTTCCTCCCCAGCCCGGAAGTCCCGAGAGCCGGCACTCTCCGGAAGGAATCGAGACCCTCCAGAAAGGTCAAAAAGCTTTAGACCTCTATGTCCAGGATCTCTAGGTGACGCACCCCTGCGGGGGTGCGCACTTCTACCTCCTCCCCCACTTCTTTACCGATGAGGGCCCGCCCCAAGGGGGAGGTCACGGAAAGGAGCCCCCTTTCCACCTCCGATTCGTAAGGGCCCACCAGACGATAGACCACCTCTTCTTCAGCCTCTAGATCCCAGAGCCTCACCTTGACCCCGAACTGCACTCGTGAAGGGGCCTTTTTGGGAATCTCGATGACCTCGGCCCGTGCCAGACGGTCGGTAAGCTCCTGGATGCGTCCTTCTATATGGGCTTGACGCTCTTTGGCCGCCTCGTATTCCGCATTTTCCGAAATATCTCCGTGAGCTCGGGCCTCCTCGATGGCCTTCACCACATCCCGACGCTCCACGGTTTTGAGACGTTCCAGCTCGCTCTTCAGACGCTGGAACCCTTCTGGCGTGAAAGGAATGCGCTCCATCTCTACCCCCTCAAGAGAAAACTCAGAAGTATTCCGGAAAATATTACCACACTGATGGCCCCGTTGAAGGTGAAAAAGGCCATATCCAGGCCCTCGAGGGTTTGGGGATTTACAGCTAGACGCTGGGCCAAGAAAAGGGCCGCGGTGATCATCAGGGCCACATAGTAGGGCCAGGTAAGGCCGAAGGCCCACCCGGCGGCGGCAAAAAGGAGAAAGGCCAGCAGATGAAAGAGGGAGGAAAGATGGAAGGCCCTTCGGCGGCCGAATCGGGCCGGCACGGAGTGGAGGCCAACCTCCCGATCAAAGGCCTCGTCCATGCAAGCGTAGAGGATGTCAAAACCCGCCACCCAGAAGATCACCCCCAAGCCCAGGAGAAAGATTTCCGGCTCGGAAAAGGCCCCCTGGACAGCCACATATCCTCCCAGGGGGGCCAGGGCCAGGGCCGTCCCCAAGAAGAGGTGGCACAGCCAGGTAAAACGTTTGGTGTAGGAATAAAGGATTATGACCATGTAAGCGATTGGAGAAAGCTTGAGGGTAAGGCGGTTAAGTCCGGCTGCACAGAGATAATAGAGAAAGGAGGCCGCGAAAAAAAGGGCCCAGGCCTCAGCGGGCTTGACAGCGCCGGTGACGAGGTGGCGATGGCGCGTGCGCGGGTTTTCGGCATCGAAAGGGAGATCAGCCAGGCGATTAAAGGTCATGGCCGCCGTGCGAGCTCCCACCATGCAGCCCAGGATGAGAAGGGCGGGCTTGGCTGCAGGGAAACCCCTAGCCGCCAGCACCGCCCCCGCATAAGCAAAGGGTAGGGCGAAGACTGTGTGCTCAAACTTGATCATCTGGAGAAGAAGCTTGATCTTGGTCCACATCTCCTTTATCCGTTCTCTCCCCAGCGTTGAAGATTTTCTACGGGAATTTCCAGAAACTCGGCCAAACGCTTGGCGAAGAAGTCTAACATTTCCTGCAAACTTTGCGGACGAGGATAAAAAGCGGGCATGGCTGGGTAAATGACCGCTCCAGCTTGGGCCGCGGCCAACATATTCCGAAGATGAACGAGATTAAGAGGGGTCTCCCGCACCACCAGTACCAGAGGGCGGCCTTCCTTAAGAGTAACATCTGCGGCCCGCTGAAGGAGGTTCCGGGCCGCTCCTTGGGCGATGGCCGAAAGAGTGCCCATGGAGCAGGGGATAACCACCATCCCCCGGTAGGGGACGGAGCCGCTGGCCGGAGGAGCCGCAAGATGGTCTTCGCGCCAGAGGCGTGCACAGACCTTCTCCAGATCCGCTAGGGTCAGCCCTGTCTCGTGCTCAAGCACGAAAAGGCCGGGCTCGGTCACGATGACCTCCACCGGCTGAGAAAGCTCTTGAAGAAGGCGGAGAAAGGCCACGGCGTAAGGGGCCCCGCTGGCCCCGGTTATACCCACCAAAAGCGCTCTCTCGGAAAGGCCCCGCTTGCTCGATTTCATGTTGAAAGACCCTGGTTCCCTGGGGTCAAAAAACAATTTAATTATAGTGGAAGACCTTTAAAGCAGTCAGAGGTCTCAGTTCCACTTTTCTAAGGCCTCGGCCCAGAGGTCGTAAGTAAAGCTGCGGACAAACCGCACCCGGACCACATCCCCGGGCTCCACAGGGGCTCCCCTCACGATCACCGTGTGGCCATCCACCTCTGGAGCCTGAAAGCCTGCATGCCCCACCGGGCGACCCCTTTGGTCGTAGCCCGTAACCAGGACCAGGTCCTCTTCTCCTATGCGGCCCCGGAGGTTTTCCCGGGAGATCTCCCGCTGGAGGGCCAGAACCCGGTGGCGCCGGCGGCGGGCCTCGCGCTGGGAGGGACGGGACTTGAGGCGGGCTGCTGGGGTGCCTTCCTCCGGCCAGTAGATAAAGGCCCCCAGATGGTCGAAACGGGCCTCGGAGAGAAAGGAAAGGAGGGTCGCGAATTCCTCCTTCCCTTCTCCGGGGAAGCCCACGATCACCGAGGTGCGCAGGCCGATCCCCGGCCGCACCCGGCGCAGCTCTTCCACAAGACGCAGGATATCCTCAGCCCGATAGGATCGGCGCATGCGCCGCAGGATATCCGGATGGGCGTGCTGCACCGGGAGGTCGAGATAAGGGGCGAGCGCTGGCTCGGTGGCCAAAAGCTCGATCAGTTTCGAGGAGATCCCCTCCGGATGAAGGTAAAGAAGCCGAAGGCGCGCCCCGCAGGGGAGGACCTTGAGCAAGGCTTGCAAAAGCTCCGGCAGGGCGGCCTGTCCCTGATCCAGCCCGTAGGCCGAGACGTCTTGCCCCACGAGAATGATCTCCCGCACCCCTTGGGCCAAGAGCCCTTCGGCCTCCCGAAGGATCTCCTCCAGGGGCCGGCTGCGCAGAGGTCCCCGAATGCGGGGGATAGTGCAGAAGGAGCAGCCGTGATTACACCCCTCGGTCACTTTGAGGTAGGCGTAAAAAGGGCTTTCAGTAAGGACCCTTTGGGTAGTTTCCGGGCCTTCCGGGCGAAGAATAAGGTCCCTTTTCGGAAGGAGGAGGCGTTCGGCCTCCCGGTAGGCCTCGATCCCTAGAAAAAGATCCACTTCAGGAAGACTCGCTAGGGCCTCCTCCCGAAAGCGGGCCGGAAGGCACCCTATTACTACAAGCCTTTGCCCAGGACCTTTGGCTTCGGCCAGGGCCAAAATAGTGTCCAGGGACTCCCGCACCGCCGGTCGGATGAAGGCACAGGTGTTCACCACCAGGAGATCGGCTTCCTCTGGGCTTAGCACCGGCTCCACTCCGAGATCTAGGAGGCGGGCCAAGAGTTTTTCCGTGTCTGTACGGTTTTTAGGGCAGCCCAGAGTTACGGCGTAGACCTTTAGAGACCTTTGCAAAGCCCCCTCTCGGTAAGGAACTTCACCCCCTCAAGTTCACATCCTATCTTGAGACTTTTGAGAAATAGCCTCTTAAAAATTTATTCCGGCCGCCGCTACCGAGACTAAGGATCCCGGACCGAAGGGTACGGCCTCCTGATAGTAGATCCGACCCTCTCGAGGAGCCCCGGCTAGCCAGCGGGCAAGGAAGGTCAGACAAGCGAGCCCACAGACCTTAAAAGGA
>QOAM01000087.1 GCA_003978075.1 Thermodesulfatator sp.
CCAAGGGGACCACTTTCAGGCCAACCGCCGGGCCTTTCTGACCAACCCCGAGGTCGAAAAACGGGCCCTAAAGGACCTCATTCGGGAGGCCCTCTCCGCGGGCTTTTATCAAATCGACATCGACGCCTCCACCCTGGTGGACCTCTCCCGGGAAAGCCTGGAGGAGCAGCAGCGCCCCAACTATGAGCTTACGGCGGAGCTTGCCGCCTACGTGCGTTCGCTGGAACCCGAGGGGGTGACCGTGAACCTCGGCGGGGAGATCGGGGAGATCGGGGGGCACAACAGCACCCCGGAGGAGCTGCGGGCCTTCATGGAGGGCTTTGAGCGCTCCTTTTCCTCCGGGCCGGGGCTTTCCAAGATCAGCGTGCAGACCGGATCGAGCCACGGAGGGGTGGTCCTTCCCGACGGCTCGGTGGCCCGGGTCCAGATAGATTTCGACACCCTGAAAACCCTTTCGGAAATCGCCCGCCGGGAGTACGGCCTGGCCGGGGCGGTGCAGCACGGGGCCTCCACCCTCCCGGAGGAGTATTTCCATGTGTTTCCCGAGGTGGGCTGTGCGGAGATCCACCTGGCCACGGGCTTTCAGAACCTCATCTTCGATCATCCGGCCCTTCCCGGGGAGTTCCGGGAAAGGATCTACGCCTACCTCAAGGAACACTTCCGGAAGGAGTGGCAGGAGGGCTGGACCGAGTCTCAATTCCTTTACAAGACCCGCAAGAAGGCCTTTGGGATCTTCAAGCGCGACTGGTGGGACCTCCCTGAAGGGGTGAAGGCCCGCATCCTCGCGACCCTGGAGGAGACCTTCGAGAAGATCTTTCGAGCCCTGCGGGTCACGGGGACCCTGGAGCGGGTGCGGAGTCTCTGCGGTTAGTCGTTCCGCAGACGACCCTGGCCGGTGGACTCGAGCACCGAAAGCCAGAAGCGGCTACGGGTGTTCACCTGTTTGCGCCGCTTGACGGCCTCGGTGAGGGGAAGGTGCACGTAGTGGTGGTTGAGATAGCTGATCATAAGTCCGGTCTTTCCGGCCATGGCCGCATGCACCGCGTACTGCCCTAGGAAGCCGCAGTAGATGCGGTCGTCCACCGAGGCGGGCACGCTGCGAATGATGTAACTGGGATCGATGTAGCGCACATAAATCTCCATATCTCGTTCCTTGAAGTAGGCCTTAATACGATCCCGCAAAAAAGCACCGATGTCCCCGAGTTTGATGTTCCCGGAGGGGTCGTATTCCGGCTTTTTGGGCTGCACATATTTCTGACCTGCGCCCTCAGCCACCACGATCACCGCGTGCCGCCGCTTTTTAAGGCGCTCTTCTAGGGCCGCCAGCAACCCCCGTGGGCCCTCGAGATCGAAATCCTCTTCAGGGATGAGGCAGAAGTTGACCTCCTTGGTGGCCAGGGTGGCCGCCGCAGCGATGAAGCCCGAATACCGTCCCATGACCTTGACCAGGCCGATCCCGTTCGGGGCCCCCACGGCCTCGGTGTGGGCGCAGCGGATGGCCTTACAGGCCTCCTCCACCGCGGTCACGAAGCCGAAGGTGCGGGAGACCAGCCAGATGTCGTTATCGATGGTCTTGGGAATGCCTACCACGGCGATCTTGAGTCCCCGCCGGGAGATTTCCTCCTTGATTTTGGTGGCTGCCCGGAAGGTGCCGTCTCCCCCGATCATGAAAAGAATGTTTACATTCATGCGTTCCAGGGCGTCCACGATCTGGTCAATGGGCTGATGCCCTCGAGAGGTGCCTAGAAAAGTCCCCCCTAGCTCGTGGATCTCCGAGACCACCTCCGGGGTGAGTTCCACCAGATCGTGCCGGTAAGAGGGAATGAATCCCTGGAGACCATAGCGGATTCCGTAGATGTGGCGCACCCCGTAGGAGTGGTAGAGGGTGAGCACGATGGAGCGGATCACGTCGTTAATCCCCGGACAGAGGCCCCCGCAGGTGACCACCGCTGCCCGGGTCTTGGCGGGATCGAAATAGATGAAAGGCCGGGGGCCGGCCAACTCCGCCGCAGGCAGGGCCAGGCCTTCGGAAAAGGCCTGCCGCAGAAATTCTTCCGAGACCCGCAAGGTGATGCGCATTTCATCGGTCACAAAGCAGCTTTCCGGAAGATCCAAGGGATTTTCAATGCGCGCCGGGCCTAAACTCTCAATCTGCGTGTTAATGTCCTCCGGTATCTCCTCGATGAAGTCAAAGAACGAACACGGGGGTTTTTTCATGGGATCACTCCTTTCTCAACAAGTCCTCTAAGGCTTCCCTCAAACGAGGATAACGGAAGCGGAAGCCCAGTTCAAGGAGCCTTCGCGGCCGGACCCGGCAGCTCGCGGTAAGCACCCGGGCCACCTCTCCGAAGAGAAGGCGCAGGACAAAGCTGGGGGTGGGCAGAAAGGCCGGACGCCGCAAGATCCTTCCCAGGAGGCGGGCAAATTCTTTCTGACGCACGGCCTCCGGGGCCACGAGATTGAAAGGCCCCCGGGCTTCAGGTTTTTCGGCGAGAAAAATTAGGGCCTCCACCAGGTCTTCCACATGGATCCAGGAGAACCATTGCCGTCCGTCCCCGATGGGTCCCCCCAGACCCAGCCGGAAGGCCGGAAGCATCTGGAGAAGAGCTCCCCCATCGCACCCCAGCACCACCCCTATGCGCCCCACTGCTACCCGTAGGCCCCGAGCTTCTCCCGAAAAGGCCGTCTCCTCCCATTCCTTACAGAGCCGGGCCAGAAAGTCCTCTCCAGGCGGATGATCTTCGTCCACTTCCTCTTCCCCGGTATCTCCGTAATATCCTATAGCCGAGGCGTTGACCAGGACGGCCCCTGGCGGCAGGCTTTCCACGAGAAAACGGGTGGAAAGGACCCGAGAGTCCCGAAGGAGTCTCTTGTATTCTTCGTTCCAGCGGCGAAAGATGCTGGCCCCGGTGAGGTTGATGGCTATTTCGCAGGCCGCGGCTTCTTCCTGCCAGGGTCCCGGCCGTAGAGGATCTCCCAGGACCGCTCTAGCCCCTTCCGGCAGCCGGGCCACCTTGGTCCGCGAGCGCACTAGGGCCCGCACCTCAAAGCCCCTTTTCACCAGGGCTCTTAAGAGATGCCCCCCGACAAAACCCGTCCCCCCGGCCACGAAGACCCGTTTCATCCCGTAGGGATTATAACAAATTTGGAATCCCTTGAAAAAACGGCTTGCTTCATTAGAGATCTATGCGAAAGCCCCTTCATTGCTTTGTTTTCAAAATTTCTACTCGACGGTCTTCAACCTCCTCCTAAGAGTCGAGCCTAAATTTCCAAACTCTTTGGGGGATTTTTTTCCTTCTTACTTAAATTTAAAGATATGCTCTTCCAAATTTATTACCCATTTATATCAATTTCCTTAAGAAAATTTGAAAAAATTTTGAAAAAATTGTTTTTTTTTTTTTTTTTTTTTTTTTTTTTTTAAAAATTTATTAAAAATTTATTTAAATTTTTTTATTAAATTTTTAAAAAATTTTTAAAAAATTTTTTTTTTTTTTTTTTTTTTTTAATAACTATTGGTCGCGATTTTCAGTTAAAAACTATACTTTACAAAAAAGAAATATTTTGCTTAAAGATGGGGAAAGATCCTTGCCAGAGGAGGAGCCGATGAACCTGAGGAGGAAGAAGTCCATCTTTAACATAGTGATGGGCATTCTTCTGAGTTTTCTTTTTCTCCTCTTCTTGGTGGTGGGAGCCAATTTTTGGAGCACTTACCAAGGGCGAAAAGACGCGCTACTGGTTAATCTAGCGGGTAGGCAGCGCATGCTCTCCCAGAGGATGGCCAAGGAGGCCCTCCTCTATGTGCTTTCCGGAGATTCTCGATGGTCTCAGGAATTGGAGCAGACGCAGGCGCTTTTCGAAAAGGGTCTAAAGACTTTAGAGGAAGGACACAGCCCTACGCTAAGAAGACCGGAAGTGAAAAAAGAGGTGGCCCGTCTCCACCACGAGTGGGAGTCTTTTAGAAAGGCCTTGAAAACCTTGCTTAATCCCCAAACCAGCATGGCAGAATCTCTCAAGGCCTTGAAATATGTGGTGACTCACGATCAGGAGCTTCTTCAGCAAGCCAACCGGGTCACCGCCCTTCTCACGGAGACCAGTCGGGCTAGAATTCACCATCTGATTTACCTACAACTCCTTTCTCTGGCGGCAGGCATTCTGGTCTTTCTAGTGGCCCTTTTCAGCGTAAGGGGCAGTGTAGTGCGTCCGCTTCAGGAGACCATTGAGGTCATGCGTGAGGCTGCGCAGGGGCACTTTACCCGAGCTTTGGAAGAAAAAGAGTTGCGAGAGCTGCGGTGGTTAAACCGGGCTTATAATAGTCTTCTCAGTGTCACCGGCAGTCAAATGGCGGCTATAAAACGGATACAGCAGACCTTCTCCGAGGCCAATTACTTGACCTCCCAGACGGGGAGCTCCCTTAAGGAGCGTTCCGAAAACCTAAAGGAAATGGCTGAAAACCTTAACCAGGTTTCCGAGGCCGCCTCTCAAGATCTGGAAAACATCTCCAAAGCGGTAAACGAGATGAATTCAGCGGCGGTGGAGATTGCCAGAGACATTGGCTCGGTAGCTCAAAAGGCCTCAGAGGCCCTAGAGAAGAGCGCTCATTCCACTCAAATTATCCATCAGTTGGGGGAGAGGTCTCGAGAAATCGAAAATGTACTCCACACCATCCAAGAAATTACCGATCAGACCAATCTTCTAGCCCTTAACGCTACTATCGAA
>QOAM01000125.1 GCA_003978075.1 Thermodesulfatator sp.
GACCCACCAGACGACTTTCTCTTGGAGGTTGCGTCCGCACTTACGACATTTACGAACCCGTGAGGGATTTTTATATCGGCAAGCTGGGCATTCTTTCAGGAGAGCCATCTTACTCCTCCGGGGTTTTTTATCGCAAGTTAGCCCCGGAGAAGTCAAATCTGATTATAGGTGATAAACCCTGGAGATAATTCCCGCCCTGTGGACACCAAAATGGACACCAAAAATTTTTGTTAAGGCGGGAAACCTTTGGGAATCAAGGTGCCGGGGCCCGGAATCGAACCAGGGACACGCGGATTTTCAGTCCGCTGCTCTACCGACTGAGCTACCCCGGCTAATTTTTTAATACCATATTTGAAAGGTCCTGCAACCCTGGAAAGACGAAAAATATACCTCCACACTTCAGGAATTTTGAAGGGGTCTTGCCCTTTCTTGGGGGCTACACCTCACATACTTTAAAAAGGCTTGATTTTTTTCTCCTTAGGTACTTCGTAACGCCGTTTGACCAGTTTTTCTCCAAACAGGACCGTCTTAAGCCAGCGAAAACCGAATTGTAAAAGGGCTAGATCGTCCTCCTGAAGGCGTGAAAGGGTCTCCTCCTCCACTTCAAAAATCTCCAAAAATTTACTCTCAAAAACAAATCTCCGGAAACGCTCCGGATTAGTACTTACTAAGAAAAAGAGTTCAAGGCTCTTTTGAGGAACTTCAATAGGGCCTAGAGATTCTTTTTTCATGATAATCTCTGCCCACTCTTTTATAGGGGCTTCCACCTCGGGAATGCCTTGACTCTTACGGTATTCTTCTACGGTTATCTCTGGACCAGAATCTAGGCCCTGGCAAAATCCTTCCTTGACCAGGTAATAAAAATCCTCGTTGCGGCCTTCGTCACGATTGCGGAAGATGCCCAATCCCAGAGGATAGTAGCGACAGGCCAAAGGCCGCACCGGATAGACCGTACAACCCTCTTCTCCCAAGAAAGGGCAAGTCTTTTCCGCATCATCGCGCATCTTGAGCCGGGCTACCGGGAGACCGGAACGCGGCAAAATGAAGGGCTCGGTGTAAAGGAGCAAAAACTCGTCAGTAGTGAGCCCAAAGTGATCGCGCAGACGCAGAATGTCGTAAGGGGTCAAGGGAAGGTAAAGGGCTGAACAGCACAGTTTAAAACAGGGAACCCCGGGGCCGCATTGAAAGACAAATTTGGTCCCCGGCTCCAATTTGATAGGAACAATGATGCGATCCAAACCACGTAGTTGAGTAATAGCCATAAGACGCTCCTTAATGAGATCGTTTGCGTAATCTTACCCCAAAAAACCCGTCGAGACCATGGCGATGGGGATAGGTGTGAAAAAATCCCCTTTCGTCCACTAATTCCCAAGCAGTCTTTGGGAGCACAGGACGTGGATCCTCTATCTCAAACTTGGGAGACATCCCCAAAAATTTCCGCACCACCTCTTCGTTTTCTTCCGGTTCAAGGCTACAGGTGGCGTAAACCATTATACCTCCGGGCTTTAAAGTTCCAGCTAGACCCTCTAGCAGGGCCAGCTGTTTTTCGGGAACTTTTACCAGGTCTTCCGGTTTGCGGGCCCACTTGATATCTGGATGCCGGCGAATGATTCCGGTGCCGGTACAAGGGGCATCTATTAGGATGCGATCGAAGAAATTTCCTCCGAGGGCCTTTACTGAGGTAAGCACATCCCCAGAGATGATTTCCACATTGGTCACTCCCAAACGCTTGGCGTTTTCCTCGAGGCGTTTAAGACGCCATGGGTAGAGATCGCAGGCGTAGATGCGCCCGGTGTTGCGCATAAATTGGGCCAGATGGGTGGTTTTCCCCCCTACCCCGGCACAGGCATCGAGCACTCGTTCCCCAGGACGGGGAGAAAGAAGATAAGAGACTAGCTGGCTGGCCTCGTCCTGTACCTGAAGCCAGCCGACTCGGAAGGCCCGCAATTCCGTGATGGGACCCCGGAAGCCCTGCAGGACAATTCCTTCGGGGCTATAGCGACAAGGGTCGGCTTCAGGGATTTCCGGTTTGAGGTAAACCAAAAGTTGATCTCTGGTGACCCGCAAGGTGTTGGCCCGCACCACCAGGGGTGGCCTTTGGTTGCCGGCGGCAAGAAGCCTCTCTGTTTCCCCTTCTCCGAACCGAGAGACCCACCTTTCTACCAGCCATTCCGGATAAGAATAGCGCACGGAAAGATAGGCCACAGGATTCATTTCCCTGGGAGGCTCCGGGGGATTTTCCCGTACCTCGGCAACGCGCCGCAGGACTGCATTGACGAAAGAGATCACCCACTTTCCCCTGCGGCGTTTGAGGAGTTTTACGGCCTCAGCCACTGCGGCTCGGGCCGGGACCCGGGTAAAAAGGAGCTGATAGGCCGAAAGGCGCAATAGGTTGCGTACTTCGGGGTCCATACGCTCTAGGGGCTCTTCGGAAAAACGCGAAAGCACATAGTCTAAGTAGTAGAGATGGCGGACCACACCGTTGACCAACTCTCCGCAGAAAGCCCGGTCGCGAGGATCCGGCAACACGCTTTTTACCAAAACCTGGGAAAGGATTTCATCGAGGAGAGGCTTTCCTTTTTCCCAGCGGATAAGAGTCTTAAGGGCCATGGCTCGGGGATTGCGGCGGGGAAGCCGAGACATAGACTAAATTGTTACTTTTTACTTTTTCATGTTAAAAAGCGAGGTGAAGGATGGCAAGAACTCCGGTAGTCCTTCCTCAGAATACGTGTGGATCACCTTAATAATTTTTAGATCTTGGCTGCGTTAATCAAGTTTTTGTGTCTGGACCTAGAAGTCATTTTTTTTGTGCCTCTCCCTGAAAAGATGCCTCAGAAGATGGTACGGGAAGGCATAAGGGGTCCCCTCGGAGAGCCCCCGAAATTAAAGCTCTTGAAGGAGGTGAACGGTGAGGAATAGGAGGAGATTGGTTATTATTCCGGCGGCCAGATCGTCGGCCATGATGCCCCAGCCGCCGCTTAACCTTTCGAGCCGGCGCACCGGCCAGGGCTTCCCGATGTCGAAGAGCCGAAAGAGGATAAAACCGGCCACCAAGAGCCCCGGGTCAGCCCGATGCCCCAAGAGGGCCAGGTAGGCCCCGGCCACCTCATCAATGATCACCAAGGAAGGATCTTTGCGTTCGAGCCGCGTGGCCACCACTTGAGAGGCCCAAACCCCGGAAAGGGTTAGAAAGAGTAAAAAGCAGACCTTTCCCTCCAGGGGCCAGCCCACGGTGGCCCCATAGAGAAGAAGCCCCACCCCTGAGCCCCAGGTGCCCGGGGCCCAGGGGATCCTTCCCAGACCGAAGCAGGTGGCCTCCAGCCAGGCCAGCCGCTCAGTAATCCTCAAGAAGCCAGCGCCCGTGATGGATCTTCACGATGATCATGGAAGACTCGTTCAGGCCGTTATGGTCCTCAGGGGTTATGTGGTAGATCCCGCTTATGCCCACATAGCCCTGGGTGTGTTCGATGGCCTCGCGTAGCTTCTCCCGGTCGGGACCTACCTTCCTCAGGGCCTGGGCCAGGATCATGACCGCGTCCCAGGCGTAACCGGAATGGGTGTTGATGGGGAACTTGCGGTCGTAATGGTAAACCTCCCGATAAAGGTGCACGAAATGGGCGATTACCGGTTTCTGAGGATCACTATCCGGGAGCTGCTCCCAGGCCATGAGCTTGGTGGAGGGCATGAGGTTGCCTTCAGCCGCTGGCCCGGCAAGCTCGATGTATTTGGGGTCCGGAAGGCCGTGACACTGGAAAAGGGGAGCGGTGATCCCTAGCTGCTTTACGTTTTTGGCGATGATGGCCCCGGCAGGTCCGATGGTCCAGGCCACGATGACCTGGGGGTGCTTGCGCCAGATCTTGGCCAGCTGCGTGGTCATGTCCGTGTCTCGAGGATTGAAGGATTCCGCAGCCACGATAGTCAACCCGTATTCCGGGGCCAGCTTCTCCAGCCACTTGCGGCCGTCTTTACCGAAGCCGTCGGTGGCGGTGAGCAATCCCACCCGCTTGAGGCCCTTTTTCTTGAGATAGGCGTAAATCTTGCGCACCGCGGTGCTGGAGCGCTGAGGGGTCTTGAAGATGTAACGGTAAGAGCCAAACCTTCCCCCCATGATCACCGGGTCTCCCCCCACGGTCATGATGGTGGGCACGTGAGCGGCCTCCACAATGGGCTTTACCGCCATGCCGGTGCCGGTCCGGGTGGGCCCGATGATGGCCACCACCCGGTCCTTGTAAATGAATCGCTTGGCGATGGCCACGGCCTTGCTAGGATCCCCTTCGGTGTCTCCCAGGACCAGTTGGAGGGGACGCCCGTGGATCCCTCCGGACTTATTGATCTCTGCCACCGCCATCTCCGCCACCAGCTTGGTAGGGGTGCCGATAAAGGCCGCCGGCCCGGACAGAGCAAAAAAGGCCCCGATCTTTGAAAAGGCCCTGTCGGGAGTTTCGACTGTGCAACCATGCCATCCGGTTCGGAAATGGGCAATTCGGTTTCGGAGGTTGTCGTCTCATTGCTCGGTGCTTCGTAGGTCGTGCCATGAGGCCGCTTCCGGTCAACGAGATCGTCGCCTTTTCTGGGAGATTTTGATGACTCGAAAGCATCGTGGGAAACATTTTTTGCTTCCGTTTTTCCTTTGAAATCCTTCGGCTCGTCCGGTTTCGGCACGGGTCCACTATCTCTCTTGAGGGGAG
>QOAM01000034.1 GCA_003978075.1 Thermodesulfatator sp.
GGCTTTCTCTCCTGTCTCAAAGGTCTTCCCCACCAACCGGAAGTAATAGAAATCCGCCTCAAAAGACCAAAACCCTCTCCGCCCGGGAAATGAGGTCATAAAGACTCTTCATGTCTCCCACCGGACAGATCTTGGTGGGCTGAAAACAGATTTTACAGGCGTAAACGCGGCTGCCTTCTTGCACGAATTCTTTCCAAGGCCTCTTTTAGGCTCGTGGCTTGCTAGTCCCTTAGACTCGTGCCGAGCACCGGGAGACTAAGGAAGATGTTGACAACGGGGGCAAAAGGTGGTACCTCGGCCGGCCACTACCTTGTAGGCCAGGGGAGTGCCACAGCGAGGGCAGGGGTTACCCCTTCGCCCGTAAACCAGATGTTCCTCCTGAAAGGCCCCGGCCTCCCCTCGGCCATCCACATAGTTGCGCACCGAAGAGCCCCGCAGTTCAAGGGCTCTTTGGAGGACCTCTTGGATGGCCTCGTGGAGACGCTTCAACTCTTCCGGAGAAAGGGTGTTAGCCGGACGCTCCGGGTGAAGCCCGGCCCGGAAAAGACTTTCGTCCACATAGATATTTCCTAGACCGGCGAGCACCTTTTGATCCAGGAGTAGGGCCTTGAGACGGCGACCCGAGGCCCGTAGACGGTGAGAAAACTCCTGGTAGGAGACTCCCAAGGCGTCGGGCCCTAAGGAGGCGTAAAAGCGATGCCGGGGAAGGTCCTCCCGAGGCACTACCTCTAGCCAGCCGAATTGACGCAGGTCCGCATAAAAAAGCCGATCCCTGGTGAATTGCAGGGTGAGGTGAGTGTGGGGAGGAGGCCCGCCTTGCCCTCTTTGCAAGACCAGGGCCCCGGTAAGTCCTAGATGGACCAGGAGCACTCTCTCCCCGAAGTCCAAGAGGAGGAGTTTTCCCCGCCGGCTGATCTCCTGAAGGTCCTGGCCCACCAGGGACTTCAGGGCCCCCGGCCCCGGACGCACCAACTTGGAAAGCCTTACAATGACCCCCTTTAGGCGCTGCCCTATCAAAGGAGCGAGATCGCGCCGGATGGTTTCCACTTCAGGGAGTTCCGGCACCGCGCACGACCTTGAGACGGTAAATCTCTAGCAGGGAGATGGCCAAAGAAAGCACGATGGGCCCCAAAAAGACCCCAAGGACCCCAAAAGCTTTGAGCCCTCCGAGGATGCTAAAGAAGAGAAAGAGAGTATGGATCTCCGTTTGAGATCCCACGATAAAAGGGCGCAGGATGGAATCGATCTGGCTCACCACTAGAAGGGAGTAGATCAGGAGGACGAGGGCCTTAAGGAAGGAGGCCTTGGCCACGAGGTAAAGGGTGGCCGGGACCCAGACCAGAGCGGTCCCCACCATGGGGACGAAGGAAGCCGCGGTGGTAAGGAGGCCCAAAAAGATGGGGGAGGGCAGGCCGAGGATGAAGTAAATGACGAGGGCAGCCAGCCCCTGGGCCAATCCGGTGAGAAGCCCTCCGAAAAGCACGGCCCGTAAGACCTCTCGCACTTGTCCCACCATGCGCTCGGTCTCTTCTAGGGTCCCGGGCAGGAGCTCCTTTACTTCCTCCACAAAACGATCCCCGTCCCGGAGGAGATAAAAAAGGGTGATGAGCATGAAGATCAGGTTGACGAAGAGGGCCACGGTGTTGCGGAAGAGGCTTTTGCCCTGGGTGAGGAGAAATTGTCCGGTTTCTGAGGCCAGAGCCGCCAGCATCTGTTTGAGCTGGGTCTCAAAGGGGGCAAGGCGGGAGATCCAGCCTTGTAGCAATCCGTAAAGGCGGGGATACTTTTCCAGGGAAGGAACCAGGGCCCCAGGTCCTTGCTCAAGCATCCCCTTAAGACTACTTAGCAAATCCAGGGCCTGACGGGTCACCTGGGTGAGAAAGAATCCGGAGGGCAACAGGACAAAGAGCACCACCGCCGCGATGAGGAGGATGGCGGCCAAGGCCCGGCGCCCCTTAAACCTGCGGCGTAGCCAAAGGTTGACCGGGAAGAGATAAAAAGAGAGGATGGCCGCCCAGGCCACCGGGTGAAAAAAGGGGCGGAGGAGCTTTATCATTAGGGCGGCAATCAGAAGACTGAGGGCCCCTCCCAGAAAATAGCTTATCCAACGCCCGTCCATGGTATTATCTTTTTAGCGGACAAACGCCTCGGAGGAAAGAGCGGACCTTGGATCCCTGGCAGATAGGTCTTCTTATCCTGATTTTTGTCCTTCTCGCAGGTCTTTTCATGTGCTCCGAGACGGCGCTTTTTTCCCTTTCTCGGCTGGAAATTAACCGTCTGCGCAAGCATTCCCGCCCCGGGTGCCGCCTGGCCGCCCGGCTCCTTCAAGAGCCTCAGAAGCTACTTACCACGATCCTCATGGGCAATGAGATCGCCGATGTGGTGTCTTCCTCCCTGGCTAGCTGGTTCTTTTACCAAAGCATGGGAGCTGCCGGGAAATGGGTGGCCTATCCCTTGATGAGCCTGCTCCTTTTTTTAGGGGGCGATCTCCTGCCCAAAGTGGTGGGATTTCGTTTCCGGCAAAGCGCGGCCTGTATGCTCTCACGGCCCCTTTACCTCTTTCTTCTTCTGTTAGCCCCTCTCCGAATCCTCCTCCTGACCTTAGCGCAAGGGGTATTTCGGTTAGCCGGAGTCCCTCTTTCCGCAGGGCACCGCGTTCCCCCAGAGGAGGAAATTAAGAATCTGGTGGAAGAGGCCTTTGCCTCTGGGGCTTTGAGACCGGAGGAGCGTCATTTCATCTACGGGCTCTTTGAGACCGAAAGGACCCCGGTGTCGGCCATCATGACCCCGCGTAAAGAGATATGGGCCTTGCCCGACCAGGAGGTCACTGAGGAACTTCTTCGCCAGCTCAAGGGGGCTCCCTTCCATAAGATCCCGATCTATCAAGGAGAGCTAGACCAGATCCTTGGCATTCTCTATCTGCAGGATCTCCTCCAGGCCCGCCTCAGGAGAAAGACCTTGCGCCTTGCGGAGGTAGCCCGTCCGGCCTTTTTCGTGCCGGAGACCACCCGGGTGCGTCAGCTCCTCGAGGAATTCCAGCGGCGCCGCTTGAAATTGGCCCTGGTGGTCAACGAATACGGCCAGTTAAGCGGGCTGGTAACCCTGGAGGATGTGCTCGAGGAGCTTTTCGGGGAGATCTATCGCCGGGAGGAGGCCAAAGAGCCTCTCATTCGAGAGGTAGCCCCCGGGCGCTATCTGGTCAAAGGCCGGGTCCATATCGAGGATTTCAACCGGGAGACCGGCGCAGAACTCCCGGAGGGAGAATTCCGCACCTTGGCGGGTCTGGTCCTCCATCTTTTCGGAAGACTCCCGGCGGAGGGTGAAGAGATCACCGGCTACGGATTCCGCTTTCGGGTGGAAAGCCTAGGTGACCACCGGGTGGAGACCCTACAGGTAGAGAGAATGGAAGAATGAAGGGCTGGGCTCTTCTGGTCTTCCTGAGCTTGCTGGCAGGAGAGGCCTTCTTTGCCGCCGCGGAAATCGCTCTGATCTCTGCGGGGAAGGCCGGTCTGCGTCCCCGGGCCCGCAGTCACCTCGGGGCCCGCCTGGGCCTGCTCCTTCTCGAAAATCCCGAAAAGCTTCTCACCACCACCCTCCTGGGGCTCAACCTCTGTGTGATCGCCAACGGAGTCTTTACCACCGGTTTTCTCTTAGAGATCTTTCCCAAACACGGGGGCCTGCTGGCCCTGCTGGGATTACCTCCCATCATGCTCTTCTTAGGGCAGATCCTTCCCAAAAATCTAGCCCGGGCCCGGGCCTTGACTCTGGCTCCGGTGCTCGCTCCTCCCCTCTACCTCTTCTCTCGCCTACTTTATCCGCTGGTGCTTCCCGTCTCCGCTCTAGCACGACGGATGGTGAAAGGCCTAACCTCTCCGGAGCGCATAATGCCGGCCTTCATGCGGGAAGAGCTCAAGGGGCTCCTTTCCACAGCTGAACACCTGGAACCCCTGGAGCGCAAAGCCTTGGAAAGACTCTTTTCTTTTTCGGAGAAGACCGTGGATCAGGTCATGGTGCCTTTGGTGAGGGTAAAGATGCTTCCGGAAGAGTCACGGGTGGAGGAGGCCCTGCGGATCTTTGCCCATTATGGTTTTTCGCGTTTACCGGTTTTTCGGGGACGGGTCTATCGGATCGTGGGCGTGATCTATGCTCAAGATCTCCTGGACGCCCCGGCTGAGAGACGCTTAGCAGCCTATTTGCGACCGGTGCGCTATCTCCCGGAATTCAAACCCGCCTCAGAGGCCCTTTCCGAGATGCAGCAAAGTGGGGAAGACTACGCCGTGGTAGTGGACGAGTATGGAGCCGCCATCGGCATTCTCACCTTGGAAGATCTCATGGAAGAGATCCTGGGGGATTTTCTGGACGAGCTCGAGCGCGATCTCCAGCCTTACCTCAGGTTGGGAGAGGGGCACTTCCTCCTCAAGGCCTTTACCGAGGTGGAGACCGCCCGGGAATTGGGCCTGGAGATCCCGGAAGGGGAATACGAGACTGTGGGAGGCTTTGTGCTCAAGCTCGCCGGTCGTGTTCCTCGCTCCGGGGAGATCTTCCGTTTCCGGGACTGGGAGATCCGCGTGCGTCGGGCTACCCCCACGGCTTTGGAAGAATTAGAGTTTATAAAAAAACCTGCAGGAGGTGAGGCATGAAGCTTTACCTGGTCCAGCACGGGAAATCCCT
>QOAM01000030.1 GCA_003978075.1 Thermodesulfatator sp.
CTAAAAATCTAGCGGGGTAGAATTTCCGATTTGAACGGGGAATATAATCGCCTCCGAGGGTCTTGCAAAGGGCACCCTAAGCCCGCCGCGATCTCTCGATTTTTAAGGGCTGATTTTTTCTAAACAGATTTTGATTTCTTTTTAAAATTTTTTCTTAAATTATACCAATTTTCGAGGTTGACACAAAGAAATTTTAATGATCTAATTCAGAATCAAATTTTCGATACTAATTTAGATCCTTAAAAGAGGAGGGCTCTATGGAAGGGAGAGGACGGTGTTTCACCTGTTTGAGTGTGCGGGCCTTCATGTTTTTGATCGCCGGGCTGGTGTTCCTCTTCTGGGTGGCGGGCTTCCTCTACTCCTCGGTGCGTATAAAAGAGATGCGGAAACTCATCCACGAGCTCCAGCACTACGACCGCCCCATTCTGGAAGACGGTGAGAAGACCCTCACCACCTTTGGGAAGGTGAGAGGGGCCTTCCTCATGGCCTTTCTCACCCGGGACCCCGCCCAGCTGGAAGAGGCCCGGCGCTACCTGCAGGAGACCCGGCAGGAGATCTCCCGCACCGAGGCCCTGGCACGCGAGAAAAACGATCAGACCATCCTGAAAAATGTCCAACAACTCAAGGAACTGCTCTCCCGGTTAGAAGAAGAGCTGGCCCGAGGGCGGGAGGCCATTCTCAACTCCGAGGTCAATCTTTCTCCTGAACTCCGCCACCTTCTCCGCACCCTCAACCAGAGCGAGGTCCAGGTTTATTCCCTGGCCAGCCAGATGCTCCAGGCCCGTTATCACAACATGGATGCCTCGTTAGAAAAGCAGCACCTCTTGGGCCGGAAGATGCTGGTGCAAAACGGCCTCCTCTTCGGGGTCTCCGTGCTCATAGCCTTTGGCCTGATCTGGGGCATAAGCTCCCTTCTCCGCCGGGAGGCCCAGGACCTCTTACGGGTGGCGGACCTGGTGGGCCAGAGAGACCTGCGGGTGGAGGTGAGCCTTCCGGAGAAATCCTCCAACGAGCTCCACCTGGTAGGACGGGCCTTGAACCAGATCATAAACAATCTGCGCGAATTTCTGGCGCACCTGCAAGACGGCATAGCCCACATTTCCTCGGCTTCCGAGGAATTCTCCGCAGTAGTGAGTCAAAACGTGGAACACTCTGAACAGGCCTTCCGCAATGTAAAGGAACTTCTGGAGTACACGGAGAAACTCAAGGCCCAGATCTCGGAAATCCAGCTTTCCCTCAACCAGTTGACCGAGGCCGTAAACGAGATCTCCCGCAACGCTACGGAGACCTCTCAGGAGTCCGACCAGGCCCATGAGCAGGTTAAGCTGGCCGGTGAGGTCCTCAGGCACCTCATCGAAGAAATCCAAAACATATCCGCCTCCGCGGATCTCATTCAGACCATCGCCGAGCAGACCAACCTCCTGGCCCTGAACGCCACCATCGAGGCCGCCCGGGCCGGAGAGGCCGGCAAGGGTTTTGCCGTGGTGGCCAACGAGGTCAAGGAGCTTTCCAAGAATTCTGCAGACTCCGCCAAGGAGATCCACGACCGGGTGCAGGCCCTCATCCAGCGGGGAGAGGAGATGAAAAAGAGCATGGAGCAGGTGCTGGAGAGCATCTCCCGCACCCGGGAGAGGACGGTAGGGGTGGCCAGTGCGGTGGAGGAGCAAACGGCGGTGATCTCTCAAGTGGCGGAGACCTTAAACCAGATCTCCGAACGCATGGGGCTTCTCGATCGCATAGCCGGAGACCTCCGGCAGCGCACCGAGGAGGCTGAAAGCGCCACGCAGGACATGAAACAGGGAGCGGAGGACCTGGCCCGCACCGCTACCCTTCTTCAGAAAGAGGCCAACGCCTACAAGGTGAAATGAAATCGGTAATACCTGGTCTTCTTTCTCACCCCGGGCCCCCGCTTTCTCTGGCGGGGGCCTTTGTTTTGTCCTTTTTGGCCCTGGCGGTCCTGGTGTGGTGGAGGGATCGGCGTCTCAGGGAAGCCCTCCAGAGGCTGCAAAGGCGGCTGGCGGAGGTGAATAGCCTCGAAGACCTCTCGGAGCTGGAAAACCTTGCGGAGGGGCGGCCCTACCGGGATGCTCCCCTCCTTCCCCCTCTCCAGGAACTGGATTCGGTGATCCGGAAACTGGTAACTCGCCTGCGGGAGATTGCCGTGGACAAGAAATTTCTCGAGTTCGAGATGGGGCTTGCGGAAAAGCTGCTCCTCACCCCTGAAATCCTGCGGGAGTGGCCACAGGTGCTGCGGGATCTGGTGGGGAAACTCACGGAATTTTTCCCCTATTTTTACCTGTTTCTGGCCTTCCAGCAGGGAGAGAGGGTGGAAGGACGGGTGTTTGCCTGTTGTCCAGACCTTCTTAACCACCGCGCCCAGATCGAAGAGGCCCTAAAGAGGGAGCTGGAAAAGCAAGGATTTCTTCAGGGGCAGACCTCCTTGCACCTGGAGTTTGAAGACCTGTGGGCCGAAAGGGATGAAAAAAGGGAGTTTTTGTCGGCAGAGATATCGCAGATCTGCAAGGTTTTGACCTTGGAAAAGCACAAACTCCAAGGGGCTGCGGGGCTGGGACTGCCCTCTACGGTAGAGCTCACGGAAAGCCAACTTCTGGCCCTGGAGGCCCTCCTCACCGCCATCCTCAACCTCTCTGTTTCCGTGAGGACCTTGGAGGCCTACACCCTCCATCTGGAGTTTCACGCCAGCCGTGACCCGCTCACCGGACTTTACAATCGCCGCGCCTTTCAGGAGTTTCTCCAGGTGGAAATGGATCGGGCCCGGCGACAAAATTACTCCTTCGCCCTGCTCTTCATAGATGTGGATCACTTTAAGCTCCTCAATGATGCTTATGGACATGTCGTAGGAGACCAATTCTTGCGCCATTTGGCTCTCTTTTTACGCCGGATTTTTCGACGCGGGGATATCCTCGCCCGCCACGGAGGGGATGAGTTCGTGGCCCTAGTCCCCCATATCGACTGTTACGGCCTTCCCCGGATTTTGGAAAGGCTTTTTGCGGCATTCAAGAGGTTCTCTTTCCGCACCCCGGACGGAAAGGAGGTGAGCGCTTCCCTCTCCGTGGGGGCAGCACTTTTCCCGGAACACGCCCAAACCCCGGAAAGACTGCTCTCCTTGGCAGACCGGGCCATGTACCGGGCCAAGGAGTTGGGAAAGGGCCGCTGGGCCTTTCCCTCGGAAGAGGATCTGAGCCTATCCGAGGAGGAATACGGCAAGCGGAGTCTGTTGCTCCTGGAGGCCGTGCAGAAGGGCCGGGTGGTGCCCTTCTTTCAACCCATTTTGGAGATAAGCACCCAGCGGATCGCGGGCTACGAGGTCCTAATGCGCATCCTGGATCAGGAAGACGACTTCCTTCCGGCCTCACGGTTCATCTATTCCGCAGAAAGGATGGGACTTATCACCCGGCTGGAAGAGATCCTGTGGGAGAAAACCCTGAAAAAGGTGAGCCAGAGCCCGGGCGATTTCCTTCTCTTCTTCAACCTTTCCCCCTGTAGCCTCTTGCGGGAAGAATTTCGCCAGAGATTGAAGGGCCTCCTTGAAAAACACCGGGTGGATTTCCGACGGGTGGTGGTGGAGCTGACAGAACGCGAGTCGGTACGGGACTTTTCCGCACTCCAACGGGCGATCTCGGAGCTCAAGAGCTGGGGGTTGGCCCTGGCCTTGGACGACTTCGGCTCCGGATTCTCCTCCTACCGCTACCTCAAGCATCTACCGGTGGACTACATCAAACTGGAAGGGGAGGTGGTGCGCTCCATGCTGACCGAGGAGATCGATCGGGCCTTTGTGGCCGGAGCAGTCACCCTGGCCAAGCTGGTGGGGGTAAGCATCGTGGCCGAATTCGTAGAAAGTGAGGAGCTTTTGGAGGAACTGCGTCGCTTAGGGGTAGATTACGCCCAGGGCTACCACCTCGGACGGCCCCTTCCGGAGCTCTAGAGACCTCGGGCCTTTGCGGAGGCCTCTTTTAGATCAATTTCAAAAGCTGAAGCAGGGGCAGACCACAGACCTTACCGGGGAGCAGAGAAAGATGGCGATATTCGGCGTGGTCCAAGCGCGTAAAAGGAATAAGCTCGAAATCCATGAAGCCCAAGCCGCGTTCAGCGAGATAAAGTTCTACCTCCTCCCGGAGGTGTCTGCATTCGGAGCGCGTAATCAGGTAAAGAGTAGAGGCGGTAAGTTTTAAGGCCAGAAGATCCTGGTCGTTTTTCTTAAATTTTTGCTGCAGGTCGTAGTAAAGAACCGTATGAATCTTCTCTAAATCTTGGAAAAGTCTTTTCAAGATGGGGAAAAATATGTGCTTTTCGTTGGGAAAGTAAAGGTAACTTTTCCCCACTTTTTGGCGCAAAATAAATCGATGTTGGTAAAGCTCTTTTAAGGAGTTGTGGATGGGAACCCATCCCATACCAGAAAGATGGGAAATCTTTCTTCCGGAAAGACCGGGATTGCTGTAAACGATAGAAAGAATAAGCCACTTAGAAGAGGAGTTTAAAAGGCGAAAGAGGATAGCAGATTCCTCCCCCATTTTTATTCAGGTCATGAAATTTACAAGATATTTTAGAAGAAAAAGGTTCCCCAAGGAAGCCCTAATATGGCGAAAGGTCTCCCTTATTTCTCTACCCAGCTGGAAGACAC
>QOAM01000124.1 GCA_003978075.1 Thermodesulfatator sp.
ACAGGAGCTTGAACGCCTTACAGGAGTAGATCGGTCCACCATTCAAGCTTGGGAAAAACGCTGGCGCTTTCCCACCCTCCGAAAGTTCCTTGCTGTGGCCAAAGCTTTACGAAAACCTCTTGAATATTTTTTTGACGAAACTTGAGACAAAAGTAGTAATGGCTAGCCCACAGGTAGAAAACGGCTACACCAGGGTTGCCAACGAGCTCCTTGAGGCCCTCTGCCGGGCCCAGCTCGGGGGCCGGGAGATGCGGGTGGTGCTGGCGGTGATCCGCCTTACTTACGGGTTTCAAAACAAGGAAAGCGCCATCTCCCTGGGAAAGCTCGCCAAGATAACGGGGTTGAGGAGAGAAAGGCTCTCAGAGGTGGTCAAGGCCCTTGAGCGGAAGAATGTCCTCCGGGTTAGCAGAGAAAACGGCCAGCTGATCCTGGGACTGCAAAAGGACTACTCCAGGTGGGTGTCCCAAAAAGGGGTGTCCCAAAAAGGGGGTTCCCCAAAAATGGGACTGTCCCAAAAAGGGGGTTCCCCAAAAATGGGACAGGGTGTCCCAAAAAAGGGGAACACTGACACCCCTCAATCCCTTGAGCCTCAAGCGTTTCACGGCCCCTTAAAGAAAAATATTAAAGAAAACTCTTTAAAGAAAACATCATCTATCAAAGAAGACTCTTTAAAAGAGTCTTCTTTTCTAGAGCAATTTTCATGCCAGAAAGACGACGACCTTAAGAAGGGGACTTTTTACTCTCCGGAAGAGGTCAAGGAGGTGGTCTCCAGGTGGGAGGGCGTTTTCGGGGAGGCGTTTCCCGCAGAGAGGACCCCGGAGGGCGTGCGGGCGGCGGACTACATGCTCTACCTCTACGAGTCGGGGCGCCTTCCGGCGGTGCGCCGCCCCTCGGCCTACCTCAAGAAGCTCGCCGCAAGCGAGCTCGAACCCTTCCCGGGGCTTTCCGAGCGCCGAGCCCGGGCCCGGGCCGCCGAGGAGCGGTTGCGCGAGCAGGAGCGCCACCTCACGGCCCAGTTCTACGCCAAGGCCCTCGGAGAGGGCTTCCCCCTTTCGGCTGTCCCCGAGGACCTGAGACCCCTGGTCGAAGCCCTCACAAGGCGTGTGGAGAGGACCACATAAAAAACTTTGTGAAAAAAATCACAAGGAGGAAAAGATGGAAAGAAAGAGGGTGGTCTTTAAGAGCGAGGCGCTGGAAGAGGCCTTGAAGGAGCTAACCGAGCGGTATGGGCCACAGGCGGTGAACGAGGCCGTGGCCGAGGTGTTCACGCGGTGGGTCCGGGCCACAGGTAAGTGCGTCCTTACCGGCAGAAGGCTTTGCCACGAGGCGGTCTGCGGCTACTGTCACCGGTGCCCGGCCAGGCCTCTTGAAAGGAGGGCCTGATGCTTGCGGTCTTCGTGCGCGGGGTGCCGAAGCCCCAGGGCCGGCCCCGGATCGTGCGCTTTCCGAACGGCAAGGCCGGCCTCAAGGACCCGGAGGTAAGCCGAGACTGGAAGAACTACGTGCGGATGTGCGTGGCCGAAAAGGTCAAGGAGCCGATTTCCGGCCCGGTGGCCCTGGACCTCTGGTTCTACCTCCCGATCCCGAAGAGCTTCTCCCGCAGGAAACGCCTTCGCGCCCTTTCCGGGGAGCTGAGGCCCACGGGCAGGCCCGATCTTGACAACCTGGTCAAGGCCGTGCTCGATGCCCTGCTGGGGGTGGCCCTTGAGGACGACCGGCAGATCGTGGAGCTCCGGGCGGCCAAGCTCTACGGGGCCGTGCCCGGGGTGGAGATCATGGCCTTCTTCGTGGAACCTGAGCCCATCTGGAGGGAGAAAAAGTGCGCACCAGACACCAGTTTGCTATCCGTTGCCTGGCTCTGAAGGACAAGAACGAGGAGGTGGTGGCCGAGGTGAAGCTGGAGATGGTCGTGCGTGGCCCGGAAGACCTCTCCTTTCTCATGGAGCTTGTGCGCCTCAAGCAGCTTCCCGTGGTCGTGGTGGAATTTGAATCCCCGCAAAGGAAGCTTCCCCTGGAGGGAAGAGTTGAGGCTCGCCCTGCCAATTAGCCTGGTTTTTCTGCTTCTTACCGGGGGCGTGCGGGCCGAGGACCCGGTGTCTTTCATCGTGGCCCACAGCCCGGACCTGGCCGCCATGCGCAGACTCCGGAGCCACCTCTCAGGCCTCTCGGTCAAGCTTCAAGGCACGGTCAAGCAGGGCCGGGAGACGCTCTCCGGGCTCACGGCGGAGGAGAGGGCCCGGTTCGGCTACGACCTGCGGCTCATCGCCGAGCTTCCGCTCTTTTCGCCGCGGGAGAGGGTGGAGGCCCGTCTCAGAGAGCTTGAGCTTGAGCGGAAGATCCGGCGCGAGGCCGCGCACGCCGTGGCCCATTACCGGGCCCTCCGCCGGACCATCGCCCGCCGAAAGGCCCTGGTCGCCGCCGTCCGGGAAGAGTGCCTCTGGCTCCGCCGCCGGGTGGAAGCCGGCCTTGAGTCCTCCGAGAAGGTGATCTCCTGTGTGAAAGAGCTTGAGGAGAGGCGCCGGGCCCTAGAGGAGGCCGAGGAAGCCCTCTCCGCGGCCCGGGAGGAGGTCCTCTCCTTGGTGGAGCCCGAGGACCGAGCTAGATTGACCAAAATTCTCGACGGGAAATGAGGCGGATCTATAGCTCCCTCCAAAGGGTGGGAAAGAGAGCCTACGCCACGGTCTCGGTCTTCCGGGGCCGGAGGCGCCTGGAGCACTTCCGGCTCAAACACGGGCTCTTCGTCTTCGTGGAGGGCGGGCCTCTTTCCGGAAAGACCAAGTTTTTGGAGGACCTCCGGGAGAGGCTCCTCAAGGCCGGAAAGACCGTGCTCTTCGTCGGGGGGACGGAGCCGGTCACTCGCTGGCTCTCGGAGATCGCCCCTCCGGTGCCCATGAGCGCACAGAAGGCCCTCTCCTGGCGGCTTTCAAACCTCCCGGAGGGGTTCTTTCTCCTTGCGGACAACGCGGACCGCATCACCGATGGCCGGAAGCTTGAGGTGTTTCTGGAGCTCCTTGACCGGGCGCGCACCGTGGTGGTGGCCGGGCGGAGCTTCTCCTCCCTCCACCCCCGGCTCCAGGCCCGCCTGCGGGAGGCCAAGGTGGTCTCCCTGGGCTGCGGGGCGGATACCTTTGACGCCACCTATGTGCTGGTGGCCGTTCTCATCATCGTGGTGGCCCTTTCCGGCTACCACCACCTGGTGCTCCTGGCCGCGGCCATGCGCTACCTCTTCCAGGGAATACGCATCGGGGGCCGAAGAATTTGACCTGGCCGAGCCACATCCTCATGGGGATCGCGCTGGCCAAGGGCTTCAATTTTTCCCTTTCCTGGTGCGTGGCCGGGAGCCTCGCCCCGGACCTTGCCGAGCTTGCGGTGCGCAAGATCTCCACCCGCCGGGGGCCGGTCTTTCTCGGGCTTCCGGATGTGGCCCACCGCACCCACACCCACTCGCTTCTCTTTACCGGGCTCTTTCTCCTTGCGGGCTGGGGCCTTCGGCCGGTCCGGAGCTTTTTCGCCGGAGTGCTTTTCGGGCACCTGCTTCTCGACGCCATGACCGTAATGGGGGTCCCGGTGGTGGACGGGCGCAAGAGGCGCATCACCCTTTTCGGGGGAAAGATCCGCACAGGCTCGCTTGCGGAGTTCGTCTCCGTGGCCCTCCTGGCCTTCGTGACCTATGCCGTGGCCCCGGCCCTCCACCTGGGGGACCTGGAGACCCTATACCAGCAGGGGGTGATGGACCGCTATGAGTACGAGAAGAGAAAGAACGCCCTCTTTGAGCTTTTTCGTCTGCGCCATCCTGAGCCTCCTCCTTCTCGCCTGCCTTTCGCCTTCGAGCGCCTTCTCGGAGAGCCTGAGGGCCCGAGTGGTCAGGGTCTACGACGGGGACACGGTGACGGTGAGGATCGGCAGGAGGCGGGAGCGCGTGAGGCTCATCGGGATAGACTGCCCGGAGCTTCGGCAGGCCCCCTGGGGCCGGAGGGCCCGGGACTTCTTAAGAAGGCTCGTCCTCGGCCGCACGGTGCGCCTTGAGCTTGATCTCGACCCGCGGGACCGCTACGGGCGCCTCCTGGCCTACGTGTGGCTCGACGGAAAGCTCGTGAACGAGACCCTGGTGCGGGAGGGGCTTTGCCTGATCTACACCTTCCCGCCCAATGTGCGCTATGTGGAGCGGTTGCGCAGGGCCCAGAGGTGGGCCAGGGAGCACCGCCGGGGCTTCTGGGCCGAGGGCGGGCTTTCCGAGACGCCCTACCAGTGGCGCCGGCGCCACCGCCGGAGGCACCGTAGGAGGTGAGTTGGTATACTTGGGTAGAATTTTGGGGCGAGGTGCAGGCCATGCTGGAAAAGGTCAAGGTCTCAGACCTCACGGTGGAGGAGCTGCGGGCCGTGGTCCGGGAGACGATGCGGGAGGTCCTTCTGGAGGTGTTTGATCCGGACCGGGGCCTTGAAGTGCGGGAAGCCCTCCTGAAGGAGCTCCAGGAGTCTGCGGAAAGAGTCAAAAGAGGAGAAGAGCCCCTGATTCCGGCTGAGGAAGTGGCCCGGCGCCTGGGGCTTGAGTGGTGAGCCTCAAGGTAGATTTCACCTCC
>QOAM01000092.1 GCA_003978075.1 Thermodesulfatator sp.
GCACCGGGGAGATCCAGATCGAGGTGGCCCACGGGCTCTCCGAGGAGGCCCGCCGCCGGGGTCGCTATCGCCCGGGGGAGGGCATCACCGGGGAGGTGGTGGCCACTGGTCAGCCCATCATCGTGCCCCAAATCAGCGAGGACCCGCGCTTCCTAAACCGGACGCGCAGCCGGGGCGAAAGGGAAAAGCGCAGACTCTCCTTTCTCTGCGTACCCATCAAAAGCGGGGGACGGGTCCTAGGGACCCTCTCCGTGGATCGGGCAGCAGCAGATGTGGCCGAACTTTCCGAAGACCTGCGGCTCCTCACCATTGTAGCCGGGCTCCTGGCCCAAACCGTGGCCAAACTTCAGGCCCTGGAGGAGGAGAGGGCTAAACTCTTGGAGGAAAACCTGCGTCTCAAGAACGAATTGCGGGAGAAATTTCAACTCGAAAACTTTGTGGCCACTTCCTCTCGCATGCAGGAGGTGCTGGAGATGATCGACCGGGTGGCGGGAAGTCCGGCTACGGTCCTCCTGCGCGGAGAGTCCGGCACCGGGAAGACCCTCATCGCCCGTCTCATCCACTACAACAGCCCCCGGGCCGGAGGGCCCTTCGTGGTGGTCCCCTGCACGGCCATCCCGGAGGGGCTCCTGGAAAGTGAACTCTTCGGCTACGAAAAAGGGGCCTTCACCGGAGCGGCCTCCCGCAAGATCGGGCTCATGGAAAAGGCCCATCGCGGGACCCTCTTCCTGGACGAGATCGGAGACCTGCCTCTGCCCATCCAGGCCAAACTGCTTCACGCCATCCAGGAAAAGGAGTTCTACCGCCTGGGAGGTACCGAGCCCCTGCGCGTAGATGTGCGCCTCATTGCCGCCACCAACCGCAACCTGGAAGATTTGGTGGCCAAGGGGCTCTTCCGGGAGGACCTCTATTATCGGCTTTCGGTATTCCCCATCTATCTTCCGCCCCTCCGGGAAAGACCCACGGACATCATCCCCCTAGCAGAGCACTTTCTCGAAAAATACTGCACCCTTTATCAAAAAAAGATCAAAAGGCTCTCCTCTCCGGCCATCGATCTTCTCATGCAGTATCACTGGCCGGGAAATGTGCGGGAGCTGGAGAACGCCATCGAACGGGCGGTCCTCATCTGTGACGAAGAGGTCATCCGGAGCTATCATCTGCCTCCCAGCCTCCAGACCGCCCAGAGCTCTGGCACCCGGACCCGAATGACCCTTCCTGAGGCCGTGGAAAAGGTGGAAAGGGAGCTCCTGGTGGAGGCCCTCAAGGAGACCCGGGGCAACCAGAGCCAGGCGGCCAAGCTCCTAGGCACCACCCTGCGGGTCCTTAACTATAAGATCAAGAAGTACGGGCTGGATCCCCGCAGCTTTCGGCCTCCTCGGGAAAAGCGCGTCTGAGATGTCCGAACAGCTGGAACTCTTTCCGGAATACACCCCTCCCAAGCCCCGCATTGTCCCCCGCTCCGAGCATCCCATCTCCCGGAAGATGATCTCCCGGGAGGCCTTGAAGGTGCTCTACCGGCTACGCGACGCCGGCCATCTGGCCTATCTCGTGGGAGGAAGCGTGCGGGACCTCCTCCTGGGCCTCACCCCCAAAGACTTCGATGTAGGCACTGACGCCCGCCCGGAAGAGATCAAAGGCCTTTTTCGGGCCAGTCGCATTATCGGCCGCCGCTTCCGGCTGGTGCACGTGTATTTCCGGGGAGGAAAGTTCGTGGAGGTGGTGACCTTCCGGGGGCCGGAAACCGAAGAAGAGGAAGAGGAGGTCTACGGGACCCCTGCCGAGGATGCCTTTCGCCGCGACCTCACCATCAACGCCCTCTTTTATAACATCGCCGATTTCACCCTTATCGATTATGTAGGCGGGCTGGAGGACCTGCGCCAAGGGATCATCCGGGTCATCGGAGACCCCCACCTGCGTTTCATCCGGGATCCGGTGCGCATGCTCCGGGCCTTAAGACACGCCGCCCGAGCCGGCTTCACCATTGAACCTCTTACCTGGAGGGGCATCCTCACCCACCGGGAAAAGATCCGCCTCGCCTCTCCCTACCGCCTGCGGGACGAGTGGCTCAAAGATGTCACCGGCGGCTGGTCCGCCCCCTGGCTGGACCTCATGCTTAAAAGCGGGCTCTTCCGGGAGGTCTTTCCCTCTTATCACCAGGCCCTGCTGGAGTTCCCCCAGTTGAAGAATTTTCTTTCTCGGCTCCTCCAAAAAGCCGACCGTCTCCTGCGCCAAGGAAACCTTTCTGCAGCCGGGGCCCTTACCCTCTTCCTCTACCCCTACGTCCTTTCCGGGCACGGATTGGAACTTCCCCGCCAGCCCCGCCGGGCCACCCGGGAGGTGGAAAGGCGCTTGCTGGAGATCCTGGGCTCTTACAAGTTCTGCAAGGAGCTCTTTGCGGAGACCCTTACCCTCCTTTCAGCCCTGCTCTACTATCGCTATTTCGTTCTGCGGGGAAAGACTCCGCCCCAAAAACTCCGGCGAAAGAGTTATTTTCTGGAGCTCCAGGGGCTGGCTGAGGCCATCTTTTCCGAGGAGCGAGAGCTCTTTAAACTGGAGGCGAGACCCCGCCGCAAGCGGCGCCGGAGGGGCTAAGATGCCGCATTACCGCCGCTCTCTGGGTTTCACCTTTCTGGAAGGGACCAAGCTCCGCTGGGAGGATCTCTTCCGCGGCCGGGAAGAAATCGCTCCCACCGCCTCTTTCAAGACCTATCCCCAGGCCTCTAAAGTTTCTCTCCCGCGGGTGCATCCCCCGGCGGCCGATATCTTCGAGGTCCTGGCCCGGAGACGCAGTGAACGTCTTTACGCCCGCCGACCCTTGAGCCTGGAGGAGCTGGCCCTTCTCCTCTGGGCAGCCCAGGGGGTCACCGCCCGAGCCGGGCGCTACCTCCTACGCACCGCCCCTTCCGCCGGGGCCCTCTACCCCATCGAGACCTACCTCTCCGTGCACCGGGTGGAGGGCCTGCCTCCGGGTCTTTACCATCTGGAGATCCCGGACTGGGCCCTGGCCCTTCTTTCTCCGGGAAACTTTGGCCCGGAGATCAAGGAGGCCGCCTTGGGTCAGGGCTTCTGCGAGACCGCGGCCGTGGTCTTTGTCTGGTCCGCCGTGCCCCGCCGGACCATGGCTAAATACGGAAGCCGTGGCGTGCGCTACATCTTCCTGGATGCCGGACATCTGGTACAGAACCTCCTCCTGGCAGCCGAGGCCTTGGATCTTGCCGCCTGCCCGGTAGGGGCCTTCTTGGACGACGCCTTGAATCAGCTCCTGGGCCTAGACGGCGAAGAGGAAACGGTGATCTATCTGGCCACCGTGGGGCGTCCGGGGCGATGATCGCCCTCTGGCACGAGGGCTCTTTGGGGGATCTCCTGCTTTCCCGGCTGGCCATAGCCGCCCTTACGGAAAGAGGGCCAGCCGTGCTTTTAGCCCGGAGCGAGGTCCGAAAGGTTTATGTGAGCACCGGACTGGTGGCGCAGAGCTTTTCCGCCGAGACCCCGCCCTCTGGGCTGCGGCCGAAAAAGGTCTATTTTTTCGCCCGCAGCGAGGCCCCCCGGGACTATCTCCAGAGGATCTTTCCCAAGGCCTTCCTCCAGCGCCTTCCCACCCTCCCCGAGGAGCCACGGCATGTGGCCCTCTTTCAGCTAGCCATGGCTGGAGGGTGCTTAAAGAGGGCTGGCAGGGCCTTAAGGCTGGCCCCCCGGGATTTCCGACGCGAGCCCCGCTTTCTCTTGGTGCATCCCGGCTCTGGGGGAAGGAGGAAGTGTTATCCCCCGGAGCGCCTTCTTCAGGCCTTGCAAGGGTTCTCCGTGCTCCCGGTGAGGGTGATCTTGGGCCCGGCAGAGGAAGACCTGGCGCCCCTCTTCCGGGAATTTCCTGTGTGCCAAAGTCGCACCTTGGCCCAGGCCCTTCAGGCCCTTTCCCAGGCCCAGGCCTATCTGGGAAACGACTCCGGGCTCACCCATCTGGCCGCGGCCCTGGGGGTCCCGGTCCTGGCCCTTTTCGGCCCCACAGATCCCCGCCTCTGGGCCCCTTTTGGGGGCCCGGTGCGGGTCCTTTATCCCTTCGAGCACCTAACCCCGCAAAGACTGACCCTCGAGCTCAAAAAATTTATCAATACCATTCCCAGGTGGGCTGCCCCCCGGCCGAAGGCGTGTGGCCAGCCGGAGGTGGAGCCGTGGGAAGCTGATAGCTCCGACTCGGAGGGGCCGTGGGGGGCTGATACCCTCTCGCCGGAGAAGAGGCCGAAGGTTGAGGCCAAGGGGCCGAGGCCTGGGCCACCGAGGAGGTTTGCGGAGCTACACCTCCTGGGGGTGGAGGTGGTGGCGGTGGAGGAGGGGGAACCTCGCTGAGCTTAACCTCCTTTTCCTTTTTTCCGAAAGGCCAGAGCTTAGAGAGGGTGCGCCGGACAATGCCCTTCTTCTTGGGAGGAGAGGGGGCCGCAGGGGTCTGCACCACTACC
>QOAM01000021.1 GCA_003978075.1 Thermodesulfatator sp.
GTCCCCACAAAGAGGACCTTGCCTCCCTCGGCTACAGTATCCCTCACAAAGTCATAGGCGATATCAAAGTACTTTAAGGTCTGCTGGAGATCGATGATGTGGATGCCGTTGCGTTCCCCGAAGATGAAGGGTTTCATCTTGGGGTTCCAACGGCTGGTCTGATGCCCGAAATGCACTCCAGCCTCGAGGAGCTGTTTCATGGTAATGTAGGACATAAGATAGACCTCCTTTGGGTTTTTTCCTCCGCCCGGGACCTCCCATCCGCCTTAGCGGACACCCCAGAGGCCCCTTCACCCGGGCGTGTGTTTTTTCAGGGCTTTTTAACACCTTCCTGCCTGCTGTGCAAGGGAAATTTTTAAACTTGCGTTTCAAACAAATGTTTGATAGGCTGGTTTTTATGGAGGGAGTGCGGGAGCGACTTCTACGGGTGGGGGAGGAGCTTTTTGCCCTCAAGGGTTTTCGGGAGGTGAGCGTAAGGGAGATTACGCGGCGGGTGGGTTGTAATGTGGCGGCGGTGAACTATCACTTCGGGGGCAAAAGGGGACTTTATCTCGCGGTGGTGAGAGACCGCTGGCTCCCCCGGGCCCAAAAATTCCGAGAGGAATTCACCCGGAGATTGGTCTCTCCTCTCACCCCGGAGAGGGTGGTGGTGGCCCTGGCTGAGGCCTTCTGGCTAGCCCCTGTCCCGGAAAGAGAGCGCTGGCTCCACCGGAGGCTCCTCTTTCAGGAGCTGGCTCAGCCCGGGGAGGCCCTCCCCCTCATGCTTCAACAGGGGCTGCTCCCTTTGTATCGTGAGGTGGAAAGGGCGCTAGCCGCGGCCCTGAAAACGGAAGTCCCCTCCGAGAGACTTCGTCTGTGCGTCTTTAGCCTTTTGGCGCAGATCCTACACTTCGGTTTCTTTCGGCCCCTCCTCAAGGAGTTTCTGGGAAGAGACCTGCCGGTGGAGGAGATAATGGAGCACCTTCAAGCCTTTTCCCTCCGAGGACTTTCCGGATGGTGCGCCTCTTGATCTTTCTGCTCTCCGAGGTGCTGGTTCTGGCCGCTTGCGGCCCGAAGGTTTCCCTTAAGCCCGCGCTCCCTCAGCTCCCTGAACACTTTGTTCAGGCCCCGGAGGAGACCCTTCCCCGGATCCCCGAGGCCTGGTGGAAGACCCTGGGCTCTGCGGAGCTGGCGCAACTAGTGGAGCAGGCCCTGGCCTGCAACCACGAGCTCCGGAAGGCCGCGACCCGGGTGGCAGAACTTCAGGCCCGGGCCCAAGTGACCCGCTCGCAAAGATTCCCGCAGGCCTCAGTGGAGTTGACCGGGGAACGGGCCCGGCCGAACTTCGGAGGCCGCTTCGGAGGCTTCTCCGGGGGTTTTATTTACGGGCAATGGCAGGGGACCCTGCGGGCCTCTTACGAGGTAGACCTCTTTCGGAGGCTGGCTGCGGCGGAAAAGGCCTCTCGCCTGGAGAGCCTGGCCGCCGAGGAAGATCGCCAGGCCCTGGCTTTGACCCTGGCCGCGGAAACAGCTACGGCCTATGTGCAGGCCGCCTTCGCCTACTGCGAACTGGAGGTCCTGCAGGAGGAGCTCTCCCTTTCCCAAAAAAGACTGGATTTCCTCCGGGCCCGCTTTGGAAAGGGTCTGCTTTCCGCTCCGGAGTGGTTGACGGAGAAGAAACGACACCTCCTCCTGGCCGCCCAGATCCCCCTCCTCCGTGAAGAGTTGATCGAGGCCAAACAGCGTCTGGAGATCCTTACCGGGCGCTACCCCGCAGGCCAGCTCCCTTTGCGGGAGCTTCCCCGGCTTTGCCGGATCAAACTTCCCCCACCGCCGGCAGGGTTACCCTCGGAGCTCCTGCGTCGCCGGCCGGATATTCGAGCCGCTGAAGTCCGTCTGAAGGCCGCCGCTGAGAGGGTCAGGTCCGCCCGAGGCAACCGCTTCCCGCACCTGGTCCTCACCGCGGAAGAAGGTCGGGTCTCCCCCGCCCTGAAGGACCTCCTCCTGCACCGCAACCGTTTCTGGAATCTGCTTTCCTCCCTTACCCAGACCATCTTTGATACCGGGGGCCGGGCGGCGCAGGAGACCGCCGCCCGCCTGGCCCTCAAAGAGGCCTTGGAAGACTATGCCCAGACCGTCCTCACCGCCTTTTCCGAGGTGGAAAAGGCCCTCTCCGCGGAGACTCGCCTACGGAGGAACCTGGCGCACCAGGAAGAGGCCCTCGAGCAGCTCCGCCAACGCGTGACCTTTCTCGCAGGCAGGGAAAGGGTGGGCATTCTTTCCATTCCGGAGTATTTAGAGGCCCGCATGGCCCTCTCCGAGGTCCGAAGGGAGGTCCTGAGACAACGTCGAGCCCTTCTGGAAAACCGTATTTTTCTTTACCGGGCCCTGGCTGGGGGCTTCGGAAGCCCCTCTAAAAAGGGAGTGCGCTCATGAAAAGGAAAAAGTGGCTCCAGGCCTGGGCGGCCCTGGGGGTGCTGATTCTAGGAGTAGGCCTATCCTTTTATTTGATTCACACCCGCCGACGCCCACCGAGGAGGCCCCAAAAACGCCCGGCCCTGGTGGTGCATACCCTGATAGTTCGTCCTAGCGCTTACACCTATACCGTGGAGACCACCGGAGAGGTGGTGGCCCCCCGGGTGGCGGAAGTGGCGGCGGAGGTCTCCGGAAAGGTCCTCTGGGTCTCCCCCCGACTCTTTCCTGGCAAGGTAGTCCGAGATGGAGAGCTCCTGGCCAAGATCGACCCCACGGATTATCAGGCGGCGGTGGCCCGGGCCGAGGCCGAACTACGTGAGGCGCAAAGGGCACTAGCTGAGCTCTCCGCCGAAGCCCAGAGGGCGCGAGCTGAATGGCAGACCCTCCACCCGGGAATTCCCCCCCCGCCTCTGGCAGTTAAAAAACCGGAACTTTCCGCCGCTCGAGCCCGGGTCTCCTCCGCTCGGGCCGCCCTGCGCCAGGCCCAAAAAGACCTAGCGCGCACAGAAATCCGGGCCCCCTTCACCGGACGGGTGCTTTCTGTCTCCGTGGAAAGGGGAGACTATCTTGCCCCAGGAAGGAAGGTGGCCACCCTTTACCCCCTTCACGGTCTGGAAATCTACGCCCTGGTAGCCGACCATTTCCTGCCCTACCTGGAAATTCCGGGATTCAACACCCAAGGAGCAGGCTCTCCTGCGGAGCTGCTGTGGGAGGCCGGGAAGAAGATCTGGCGCTATCCAGCCCAGGTGGTGCGCCTGGGAGGAGCAGTGGAAAAAAAGACCCGCCTCGTCCCCCTCTACTTGAGACCTTCCCGTCCCCCATCTCCCCCTTTACTCCCCGGGGTCTTCCTCACCGTGCGCCTCTTCGGAAAGACCTATCCCCAGGCCTTTCTCCTCCCCGAGGTAGCCCTCCATCGACGCCGGGGAGAGACCTTCGTCTGGGTAGTGAAAAAAGGCCTCTTGCTGAAAAGGCCGGTCAGGGTCCTCCAAGAGAACGGAAAAGAGGCGGTGATCATCGAGGGACTTTCCCCCGGAGAGCATGTGGTCGCTCAGAGGCTCCTCGGGGCCCTCCCTGGAACCCGGGTAAGGGAAAGAATAATCTCCAAAGAGACTCCCGAGAAAGTCAAGAGATCTTTAGAAAAGAGAGTGAGGGGGATTGGGGCTTCGCCCTCAACACCAAAGGGTCTTTCTCAGAGGTCTCCAGTAGGAAAGAAAGCGGGATCCGAAGGCAAGCTTTCGAAGTCTTTTTGAAACCTGATGAGAGCAATTATTACCTGGTTTATCAAAAATCCCGTGGCGGCCAATCTTCTTCTCCTGCTGGTCTTCGCCGGGGGGCTCCTTTCCCTCCTCACTATGAAGGTGGAAGTCATCCCAGAGGTCTCCCCAGATCAGATCGAGATCTCGGTGGAGTACCGGGGGGCCTCTCCCCAGGAGATCGAGGAGTCGGTCATCCGCCCTATTGAGGAGCGCATCGCCTCCCTTTCCGGCATTGACCGCATCATTTCCACAGCCCGGGAAGGTCAGGGGACCATCCTGGTGGAGGTCTTAACCGGTTGGGATGTGCATGAACTTTTTAACGACATTAAGACCGAGGTGGACGGGCTGACCACCCTTCCCCGGGAGGCTGAACGGCCCATCGTAAGGCGGGTGGTCCTGCGCAGGGAGGTCCTAAATTTGGCCCTTTACGGAGAGGCCGACCGGGAGACCCTGAAGTATTGGGCCGAGCGGGTTAAGGACCGCCTGCTGGAGCTTTCAGGCATTACCGAAGTGGAGTATCACGGACTCCTTCCCCGGGAGATCCATATCGAGATACCCGAAAAAAGCCTGCGCAAGTACGGTCTTTCCCTGGACCAGGTGGCGGAAATGGTGGCTCGGGAGAGTCTGGACTTGGCCGGCGGACGGCTCAAAAACCCCCGGGAGGAATATCTGGTGCGGGTGCGGGGAAGACGCTATTTCGCCGACGAGTACCGTTTCTTGCGTCTTTTCGGG
>QOAM01000007.1 GCA_003978075.1 Thermodesulfatator sp.
TCCCTAGGAAAGGGCAGGGATTATCCTAAAAAAGACCCACCAAAGAAGGACTATCACCACTACAATTTTATAAAAACTTTCACAAAAAAGAGAAACTTTTGGATAGAAAAGATGAATAAAAGCTATAAACAACAAAAAAATGGAAAAAGGATTAAGCAATAGAGCTTCTTTAATCTTAAAGCCTGATAAAGCCCAAAAAGCTCTGGTCATACCACATCCAGGACAAGGTAAACCGGTTACACGCTTAAAAGGACAAAAAACTAATTTTGAGCCTTGCTTATAGATATCTTTTAAGCCGTCATTCAGATGCAAAATGCACATAGTAACGAACACCAAAACTACAAACAAGCTGAATTTCCTGTCCATCTAAAGCCTTTTTTCAAGACAATAGTCTATGATTTCATTTAGCTCCTTTTGTTCAATGGCGTCTGTAATAAAAGGTAGACCCAAAATGGATAAAATCAGAGCAATTAAGGGTAGATTATTGGACAAAGGATACTTTCCTATTTTTGACTGTATTTCAACTATATATTTTCCTGTCAAGTATTCGTGATAAATGTGATACAATCCACAAGTTATCAGGGTAAGAAAAAACCAACGCCAAAAAGATAAAACATTCCTGCCTAATAGTAAATTAATCGTCTTGATTTGATGGTTTTGCCAGAAAAAATTATAAATACCACAAGTGAGCAGAGTTAAAACAATGCTACTGGCAATTCCCTTGCGATATTCCTCAAGTCTCCTGTACGGCATCACTTACCTCCTCAGATCTCCGGAAAGAGGTCTTTTAAGTGGGGTTTCGCCCCACTCTTTTTTTAAGGCACCAAATTCATTACCTAATTCTAAGCCTTATTTTTAGAGATGTCTAACGATTCCGAGGCCTCCTCAGATAATTTTTTGAGATTGAAAGGCTTGGCCTCTCGATAGGCTGTCCACTCAAAGGCCCTCCCAGGTACGGAAAATTTTGAGGGGAAAGGTCTGGGTAAGTTCGTCCACCTTTTTGTTGGCAGAGACCGGGTCGAGCTTCCAATTTACCGGACAGGCGGAGAGGACCTCCACGTAGCCGAAGCCCCGGTCCTCGAGCTGGGCCAGGAAGGCCTGGCGTAAGGCCTGGCGGGCCTCAAGGACCCTTCGGGGGCTATTCACCGCTACCCGGGCACAGTAAGCTACCCCTGGGAATTGGGCCAGGATCTCGGCTACCTTGAGGGGATAGCCGTACATCCGGGGATCGCGGCCTTCAGGGGTGGTGGTCGTCCTCTGTCCAGGGAGGGTGGTAGGGGAGAGCTGCCCTCCGGTCATGCCGTAGACGGTGTTGTTGATCATGATGGCCGTGATGCGTTCGCCCCGGGCCGCGGCCTGAAGGCTCTCGTTGAGTCCGATGGCTGCAAAATCTCCGTCTCCTTGGTAGGTAAAGACCGCAAGTTCTGGTCGGGCCCTTTTGGCCCCGGTGGCTGCAGCACAGGCCCGACCGTGCGGGGCCTCACAAATGTCGATGTCGAAATAATAGTAAAGAAAACAGGCGCAGCCGATGGAGGCCACCCCGTAGGCCCGCTCCCGCAACTCTAGCTCTTCCAGCACCTCCGCCAGGAGCCGATGCACGATCCCGTGATGACAGCCCGGGCAGTAGTGGAAGGGCCGCTCGGTGAGGACCCTGGGGAAGACGAACTTCATCTTTGGGCCAGACATCGGCGAATCCTCCGGTAGATGTCCTCGGGGGCCGGGAGATCGCTCGGGGGGAGGGCCAGAGATTCCACCCTCGAGCGTCCGCAGACCGCAAGCCTTACGTCCTCCACCATCTGACCGCAGTTGAGTTCCACCACCAGAAAGGGCTGCCCCCCTTCGGCCAGTTTGCGGTAGGGCCTGTCTGGAAAGGGAAAAAGGGTGATGGGGCGCAGGAAGGCCACAGGGTAGCCTTTTTCCCGGGCCATCTCCACAGCCTCTCTCACGATGCGTGAGAGGGAGCCGAAGGCGGTTACCACCAGTTCCGCTCCTTCGGCGTAGAGGATTTCTGCTCGAGCCTCTCGGCGCATAGCCTGATATTTCCTCTGAAGGAGGAGGTTGCGGGCCCGAAGCTCCCCCGGCCCCAAGAAGAGGCTGCGCAGGGTGCGCCCAGGTCGGCCCCGGGCCCCGGTAAGGGCCCAGTCTTCCACCGGATAGCGTGGAAAACGGAGTCTCCGGAGGCGCAACGGCTCTTTCATCTGCCCCAATAAGGCATCGGTGAGGATCAAGGCCGGTTGCCGATATTTCTCCGCCAGGCTGAAGGCCCGGGCCGTGAGTTCATAGGCCTCTTGAATGCTGGCCGGAGAGAGAACCAAAAAATGGTAATCTCCGTGCCCCGCCCCGCGGGTGGCCTGAAAGTAGTCCCCTTGCGAGGCTTCAATCCCTCCAAGTCCTGGTCCGCCGCGGGAGACATTCACGATCACCGCCGGGAGCTCTAGGGCCGCAAGATAAGAGAAAGTCTCGGCCATAAGGGAGATGCCCGGACTGGAAGAAGAAGTCATGGCCCGCACCCCGGTGGAGGCAGCCCCAAGGAGCATGTTCACCGCGGCCAGTTCGCTCTCTGCTTGGAGAAATACCCCTCCCCTTTTGGGAAGTTCTCGGGCCATGAGCTCGGGTATCTCGTTCTGCGGGGTGATGGGATAGCCGAAGTAGCAGCGGCAATCCGCCGCTAAGGCCCCCAGGGCAATGGCCTCTGAACCCTTGACCAGAAGAGTTTTCATTTTACCTCCAAGACCACATCCGGGCACATGAGATAGCATATCCCGCAACCGGTGCAATTTTCCGGGGCCTTGAGCCCCACAATACGATATCCCTGAGAGTTGCGTTTAGTACTCAGGGCTAGGACCTCCTTAGGGCAGAAATGCACGCAGAGCCCGCAGCCTTTGCATCGCTCAGGGAAGGAAACATGCACACGAGGAGACATAGACCTTAGAGCTCCCTCACAAAAGGGCCTGTATTTCTTCTAGGCTTTCCACAGAAATAACAGGTATCTGGGGCGCAATGCGTCGCATAAGCCCGGAAAGGACCTTTTTGGGCCCGGCCTCCACGAAAAGTTCCACCCCGGCCTGGACCATAGCCTCCACACTTTCCACCCAGCGCACCGCCGAAAGCATTTGGCGCTCTAAGGCCCTGCGCAGGACCTCCGGATCAGTGGCTGGAGCAGCGGTGGCGTTGGGAACCACGGGGATGCGGGCAGGCCGAAAGGTGACTTTTTGGAGATCTTTGGCAAACTCGCGGGCTGCAGGCTCCATAAGCGGACAGTGAAAGGCCCCGGAGACCGGAAGTCTCACCACGCGGCGGGCTCCAGCGGCCCGGGCCTCTTGGGCAGCTTGATGGACTCCGGGTTCCTCACCGCTGATGACGCTTTGTTCCGGGGAGTTGTGGTTGGCAAGATAGACCCTACCCGAAATCCGGGAAAGGATCTCTTCGAGCCGCGAACGCTCCAGGCCGATCACCGCATACATGGCTCCCGGAGCTATTTCTCCTGCCCGGGACATGAGCTCTCCCCGGCGCTTGACCAGCTGAAAGGTCTCTTCCAGGGTGAGGACCCCTGCGGCGCAGAGGGCCGAAAATTCTCCCAAACTATGCCCAGCCAGAAAGGCCGGATGCAGCCCCTCGGCCTCTAGCACCGCCCAGACCGCGAGGTTCACCGCGGTAAGCGCGGGTTGAAGGTTCTCCGTCCGCTGGAGGGCCTCCTCCGGGCCGGAAAAGGCCCAATCTCGCAAGGGAAGCCCGGTTACCTCTTCTCCAATCTCAAAGATCTTACGGGCCTCGGATCGGGCCTCATAAAGATTTTTCCCCATGCCTACGTATTGGGAACCCTGTCCTGGAAAAACTACGGCTAGACGCAACTATTCCTCCTCTTCCCCTAAGAATTCCAGCTCTTCCTCTCCTCCCTCGGCCTCCAGCTCCTCCAGGCCCTCTTCCAGATAATCCTCGTACTCGTCGGCGCTCATGAGCTCTTCCAGTTCCTCAACCTCCAAGAGCTTAACCCGGAGGAGCCACCCGTCCCCATAAGGGTCTTCGTTGATGATTTCCGGGTCCTCGAGGACTTCTTCATTAACCTCCACCACCTCTCCAGAAACCGGGGCGATGAGTTCCTCCACCCCCCGAGGGGTTTCCACACTACCAAAGACCTCCCCTCTCTCGAGCTCCTCTCCCTCTTCCGGCAGTTCCAGATCCAGGATCTCTCCGTACTTACGCCGTGCAAAGTCCGAAAGACCGAGGTAAACCCGTTTACCCTTTTCCTTTTTCACCCAGAGATGCTCCTCGGAATAAAGCCGATCTTCTGGAATGTTCATAGGCCCCCTCCACCGAAATTTAACTCCACCGATTAGCCGAAAAGCCCGCCCTTGGCAAGAGGCCCCAT
>QOAM01000059.1 GCA_003978075.1 Thermodesulfatator sp.
CACATTATTCTCCTCTAAAAATTTGACTTTATATTTTCTTGGCAAAAAAATTTACCATGCGTTTTTTTTTGAAAAGATCTATTGGCAAGTCCATCATTTTTTGGTATAAGATCCGAAACTCTGAATAAGAGGAGGAGGAGGATATGCTGGGGCGTGTGAGCAGAGGAATCATAGGACGCATGGGGCTGGTTTTTACGCTAGTTATAGTCCTGAACCTTGTGGGGCTTGCGGCCCTATTTCTGGCCAAACGGGATTATCAAGAAGCCGTGAAAATAGTAGATACACACGAAGAGGCTCTAGCCCGCCTTGAAGATCTCAAGTACCAAATCACCCGCTGGAAGGTGAACATCCTTTCGGGAATGTTCAATCTGGCACAGTTCCGCTTCTCCCCCGAGGAGATTGTGAGCGACCTTAAAGCCCTTGAAGCCGCGGGCCTTGGAAAGAACGAGTTGCAAACTTTGCAGGAATATTACCGAAAAATCCAGAAAATCTCCGACAAGGCCCTCTCCCTCCTCTCCTCTGCCGAAGAGTGGGAGGACGAAGATGAGCTGAGGGATGTCCTGCTGAGCCTTTACAACGAAAGACTGAGCCCGACCACCAAGAGCTTCTATCGGGATAGCGAGAAGATCCTCAAAAGGTTGCGCCGGGAAATGGACACCGCAGAGGAAGTGATGCAAAGGCGTTTTAAGAGGGTCATCATCCTTCAAGCGGGGGCAGCCGCGCTCTCGATACTTCTCCTGGTGCTTTTCGGGGTCTACTTTCATCGCAAGCTTCGAGGAGGATTCCAGGCCCTTTCCCAGGCCTTGGAGGGACTTTCCCGAGGTGACTTCTCGCACCGGCTTACGGTGAAAGGACGGGACGAGATCGCCCAGATGCTCTCTTTGGTGAACAAGACTTTGGATGAACTGCGACCTCTGGTGGAAAAGATCCGCACCATCTCCGGAAAGCTCGAGAACGAGTCGCGGGATCTCCGAGAAGCCTCGGAGGTCACCATTCAAGCCAGTGAGGAGGCCAAGGTCCGGGCCGAGGGTATGGAGGAAAACGCCCGGACCATACTTTCGGACGCCCAGGCCGAGGCCCAGGCAGTGAACGAGATCTCCACCGCGGTGCAGGAAATCAGTCAGAACACCACCCGGGCTTCGCAGATCACCTCCCAGACGGTGGAAAAGGCCAGAGCGGCCCAAGAGGTGATTCACAAGGTGGGAGAGGTCTCGCGGGAGATCGAAAGCGTGATCCAGCTCATCACCGATGTGGCGGAACAGACCAAGTTTCTGGCCCTGAACGCCACCATTGAGGCGGCACGGGCGGGAGAGGCCGGAAAGGGCTTTGCGGTGGTGGCCAACGAGGTGAAGGAACTCGCCAGAAAGACGGCAGAGGCCGCAGGAGACATTACGGAAAAAATCCGCTCCATGCAGATGGAGGCTTCCCAAGCGGTAACGGCCACGGACGAGATCGTAAAAATCATCGAGGAGATCAATCAAATCGCTTCGGCCATTGCCGCGGCGGTGGAAGAACAGACCACGGTCATAGCCGAAATAGCCGAACGGTTGAACTCCACCCGCGCTCAGGCCGAGCACCTCTCTGAGGAGGCCCAAACAGCCTATCAGGAGGCAGCCAAGGCGGTCGAAGCTGCCAGGCGCAATATGGAAAAGGCCCGGGATCTTTCCGGGTTGGCTCAGGAGCTGGCCGGGCTCGCCGCCCAATTCAAGGTATAGGAGCTAATTCTTGGATTTGGTGAACGATACGAAGGGTGGAGCTTCAAAATTTACCACCTGTTTTCCGAAGAGAAGAGGCTGGCGTAGACCGCCTGGCCGTAAGAGATCCCTCCGTCGTTGGGGGGAAGGCGAGTGTTGAAGAGCGGGCTGAGGCCGGCCTGGCGCAGCGCGGTCACTATCTCCTTAAAGAAGAAGGCGTTCTGGAAACAGCCCCCGGAGAGGGCCACCCGGCGAAGGCCTGTCTTCCGGGAAAGCTCTACCAAAAGCTGGACCAGGCTCCGGGCCAGTCCCCGATGAAAACGGGCTGCCACCTCCTCCGGGGGCACCCCCGCGCGCAAATCGGCCAGGGCCTTTTGGAAAAATTCCCAGGGCGGTAAGTGATACCTCCCCTCTTCTTTCCGCGGGGAGACCAGGTAGGGCCGTTCCCCCTCGCCCTTTGTGGCCAGGGCCTCCAGGCGCGCGGCTAGCTCCCCCTCGTAACGGTTCACCGTCTCTCCGCAGAGGAAACACCCCAGGGCCTCGAAGAGACGCCCGGCCCCGGTGGTGAGGGGACTCCGACCCCGGGAAAGAATTTGCCGCAGAAGGTCCACCTTTTCCAAGGGGATCCTCGGTAAGCCCCCGGGGAGATCCTGGGTGAAAAAAGAGAGATAGGCCAGGAGCATGCGCCAGGGTTCCCTTTCCGCGGCCTCTCCTCCAGGCATAGGCACCGGGGAAAGTCCCCCCAAGCGCTGGAAAGAGGGGCCCTCCACCAGATAGATCTCTCCACCCCGGATAAGTCCGTCTTCGCCCAGACCGGCCCCGTCCAGGATCAAGGCCAGGGCCGGCTTTCCGGCCTCCTCCCCCAAGGCACTCAGGGCGTGGGCCAAATGGTGCTGGACTTTAAGGAGGGGTAACCCTTTGTCCCGGGCCATCTCCTCCGCCAGACGGGTGGAAAGATAGTCTGGGTGGAGATCGCAGACCACCTGCTCCAAGGAGAGGTCAAAGAGGCGGCAGTAGTGGGCCAGGGTCTCCTCGAAGCGCCGGAGGATGGGTAGGCTTTCCAGATCCCCCAGATGGGGACTGACCAAGGCCTCTTTCCCCCGCACCGCGGTGAAGGTGTTTTTGAGAAGGGGCCCCAGGGCCAGGGCCCCGGGACGAAGCCCCGAGCCCGGCGGAGAAGTATGGGGAAATCTCCGCTCATGCGCACCACGGAATCGTCCACCGGAGAGACGATGGGGCGATCGTGAAGGAGGAAGTAGTCAGCCACCCCGGAAAGGCGGGCCAGGGCCTCTTCGTTGCGGTAGCACAGGGGCTCGTCCGAAAGGTTTCCGCTGGTCATCACCAGGGCCAGTCCGGGCCAGGCCCGGAGGAGGAGGTGGTGAAGAGGGGTGTAAGGGAGCATGAGGCCCACCAGGTGGAGCCCCGGGGCCAGGGTCTCAGCCAGGGAAAAGGGGCGGCGCTGCTGGGCCAACACAATAGGGGCCTCGGGCGAAAGGAGCCGGGCCTCCTCCGCCGGGGTAAGCTCCGCCACCTTCCGGGCCGCGGCCAGATCCCGCACCATCACCGCCAGGGGCTTGGCCGGACGGCGCTTGCGCCGCCGAAGCTCCTTCACCACCCTCTCGTTTTGAGCGTCACAGACTAAATGGAACCCCCCAAGACCCTTTACAGCCCAAATGGCCCCCTCCCTTAGGGTGCGCACGATGAAAGACCAGGGATCGGAAACAGGGAGTCTCTTTCCCTTGGCATCACAGATCCAGATCCGAGGCCCGCAGACCGGACAGGCGTTGGGTTCGGCGTGAAAGCGGCGACTCCGGGGATCGCGATACTCCGCCAGACAATCCGGACACATCTCAAAGATGCGCATGGAGGTCTTGGACCGGTCGTAGGGCAGGTTCTCGATCACCGTGTAGCGAGGGCCGCAATCCGTACAATTAGTGAAGGGATAGCCGAAGCGCCGGTCTTCGGGGTCTAGGATCTCCGAAAGGCAGGCCTTGCAGGTAGCCACATCCGGAGGGGCTAGGGTGCGGGAAGGCCCCTCTTGGGTCTCCACGATCTCAAAGCCTTGGGGAGGCTCTCCGTAAAGCTCCCGTACGCTGACCTTCTGCAGGCGGGCCAGCGGGGGGAGCTCTCCAGGCAGGCGTAAGGAGAAGACACGGAGGGCCTCCTCTGGCCCCCAGACCGCAAGCTCCACCCCCTCGGGGCCGTTCCTGACCCAGCCTACAAGGCCCAACTGCGCGGCCAGCCGATAAGCAGCCACCAGCGGATGCGACAACCGCAACACCCGCCCCGTGAACTGTCCCAGTGTTTGGGACATCCAGCGGGCCAGCGTCAGGTCGTCGAAAACCCGGAACACCTGCCCGTATTCCGCGAGCAGTCGGTCCAGCGGTTGATCCTCAGGATGCGCCATGTGGCCGCCCAAGGTTAGACCCTCCGCCCCGTCCGCAAAGCCAAAACTCCGTTCCGAGGGCGCCCACAAAGCCGCCGAGGCATGGAGGGAGGGAGGGAGGAGGGAAGAGGGAAGTTCGCGGCTGGGCGGGAGGTTGACCGCGGCTGGCCGCTGCGGGCCACGTTCCCCAACCCGGCACTTTCCCGCCGCGCACGGACAACGC
>QOAM01000045.1 GCA_003978075.1 Thermodesulfatator sp.
TCTCATCTTTTTGGACCATTCTTTCCCAAAATTAATCCCTTCTAGCCATATTATCATGACCGTTTGAAAACTGCCGGAATAGAGGGTTCGGTGGGAAGCGGAGGAGATTCTCACGATCATGCTTTAGCGGAGACGGTAATAGGCTTTACAAGACGGAGGTGATCAAGCGGGCTGGAAAGGATAGGGCAGGGCGATTCACTTTTTGAAAAAAGACCTCTTAGAGGGCACTCAGGATTTTTTATCTTAAAAATATAGCCTCATGTCTTGGTTAACCCTAGATTTCGTGCTCAACCAAATTTGACACGGAGAGAGCTTTTTGCTAAAGCCTACATGGAGGCTAAAATTCAGCAGGGAGGGGCTTTATGGGTGCTTGGAAGCGTGTCTATGAGAATGCCTGTACCAAGCATTGGTCCCCTATGATGGGGGGTATTTTGTTGGCCTTTTTGGTGGTCCTCCTGGAGGCCTGGTACCGACCCTGGGGAATTGTAGGAGGGCTGCGCAACTGGGCTGATTGGCTTTTTTATCTAATAGGGGTTTACGACGAAAAGCCGGCCCTGCATCCTTTGTGGTCCTCCACCTCCTCCATTCTGGATATCGGTCTTCTATGGGGGGCTTTTATTTCTGCCACCTTGGGGCAGGAATTTGGGGTGCGCGTGCCCCCGAAGTTCGAGTTCGTCAAGGCTGTGGTGGCGGGTATCCTTATGGGTATAGGCTCGTCTCTGGCCTTGGGGTGTAATGTGGGAGGCTTTTACATGGCCGTGAATAATCTTGCGGCCAACGGTTTCATCATGCTCATTGGCCTTATTTTCGGTGTGGTTCTGGCCATCAAATATCTCTACTGGGAGCTGGAGCACTTCCCCAGCACTGGAGGCTTTGAGATCAGCTTTAAGGGTCTTAATCCCATCTTGGGGGTGATTGCCTTTATCCTTCTCCTCTGGGCCACCAAGGCCTATTTCGGAAGCGAACTGGACCGAGGGGAGATCCTTGGAGGGTGTCTTTTGATCTCTGCGGGTATCGGATATGTGATGCACAGGAGCCGCTTTTGTATGGTAAACGCCCTGCGGGAGCCTTTTATGACCGGGGACGCGGAGATGGGCAAGGGCCTTACGGTGAGTCTCCTTATTTCCGCCTTGGGTATCGCCATCCTTAAGTACAACGGGATTCGTCCGGAGAGCGCTTATGTCACTCCTACTTTCATTCAAGGGGCCCTTATCGGCGGTTTTATTTTTGGTTTTGGTATGACCGTAGCCGGAGGATGCGGATCCGGAAGCCTTTGGCGTATGGGTGAAGGGCAGATCAAGCTCTGGGTGGTAGCCTTCTTTTTCGCCCTTACCAATTCCTTGGTGCGGCACCTTTTTGCAGAGTACGATGTGATAGAAAACGGCTACCTGGGCAAGTCTATCTTCGTGCCCGAATATTTGGGCTATGCGGGGACCCTTCTTCTCATTGCCTTGGTGGTCCTGATCTGGCATGTGATTATTGACTGGAATGAAGAATCCAATAAATTAGTTATTGAAATGTAAAAAACCCAAAAGGAGGTTAGGAAGATGGCAGACATTAAGATAGCTCCTGACGGTATTAAGCCGGACATGACCATCGATGCCAAAGGTCTGTCGTGCCCCATGCCCCTTCTCAAGACCAAGAAGGCCATCCAGAAGCTTCAGGTGGGACAGATCCTGGAGGTCTTGGGGACCGACCCTGGATCCCGGAACGACATCCCGGGCTGGTGTGAACGGGCCGGGCACGAGTACTTGGGTGAAAAACAGGATCAGGGGTTTATCCGCTTTTACGTAAAGAAGGGCAAGTAACTAGTAAAATTTTTATTAAGGGAGGTGTGTGATGGCTAAGGATCCGGATAAGTTGGGTATTTTTGTGACCAATCCCCAATATACGACCATGACGCACTTGATGAAGATTGTAGATGCAGCGCACCGTGCCGGCAAAAAGGTAAAAATCTTTTTTACTTTTAAGGGAGTCCACCTTACCAAACAGCCGGATTTTCCGCGGTTGGTACAGATGATCCCGGAGGCGGATCTAGCTATCTGTGCGGATAGCTATACCTGCGAGGGGTTCGATGTGGAGCTGGATATCCCCGGGGGGATGACCCCTAAGCAGATGCGTACTCAGGCCTATCATGGGGAGATCTTGGACGAATGCGGCAAGTATTTGGTGCTTTAAATCTTAAGGAAGGAGGCTAACCATGGCGGAATCTCTGAAGGTTTATTTTTTGATTGCCAATCGGCAGTATATTTCTGACGGTATTCGTTCCACCTTGGGGCTTTCCGTGGAAAACCATTATTCTCATGCCTGCATCTTATACAACAAGATGCCCCGGGTCACGGAATATGTCCAGGAAAACATCGATTGGATTCGAGATATGGAGGGTGATGTCCTGGCGGTGGTGGACACCATGGACGAGGAAGCCAAAAAGTACAACGTAGACGAGGTGGGGCTCACGGCGATCACCCTGGAAGAGCTGGCCCAGAAGCTTCGGGAGGCGGATATCATTATCGGTTACGGTCTTCCCAAGCAAAAACACGGGCCGCCTCCGGCTTGCGCGGACTAAGGCCCAATAACTCGAGGAAGGAGGGAAGAAGATGAAGATCCTTCATGTATATCGGGGAGAGCCTAACGAGGAGGTGAAAAAGCTGGTTTCCCTTTTGAACGAGGGGAACGAGGCCATGGAATTCAAGCTTTACGAGGCCAAAGAGGATGCCGACTATGACCGGCTCATCCAGATGATTTGGGAGGCGGATAAGACCATCAGCTGGTGGTAAACTTAAAAAAGGGGGGTGCGGCGCCCCCCTTTTTTCTTTTCAAAAATTTCAAAAAGAGAAAAAGAAGTGTGTTATGGAAGGACGGTATGTTAATTTGCTTTTTACCGGCCCCTCGGGTGAATATTTTCAACTAGCCTAGAAGGAGGGAGATTCCGGAAACCGGAGTTTGAGAGTCGGGAAATATACGATAGATCTCAAATCCTTACCAGATAAGTTCTTCCAAAAAATGAGGTATCGTATCCCGAGCCTTTCCTAAATCCAAACTCATAGCCTTGAGCACCTTTAATACCTAACTTCTTGAAAACACTCCTCTTGAAAACACTCCTCCCCTTCACCGGTAGTCGGCTTAGAAGGTAGTCCAAGGTCAGGAGGGTTTCCCAGCCGGGGCTCAGAAGGTTTGGGGGATTGGTAGGGATGGCCGGAGTTTTTGTATAGCACGGGTTGGAATCTCCTGGGTGGTGTTATATGCTGGAGGGAGATTCCTATGCTGGAAAAGTTTTTTTCTCCCCGAACTGTGGCCGTGGTGGGGGCTTCCCGGCATCCGGGGAAGGTGGGCTACGATGTGGTCCGAAACCTCCTAGACTACAGGTTCCCGGGCCGGATCTATCCCGTAAATCCCAAGGCCTCGGAGATCCTGGGGCTTCAGTGCTATCCCCGGGTGACGGAAATCCCTGAGGAGGTGGATCTGGCGGTGATCGCCGTCCCGGCGGCTGCGGTGCCTTCCGTGCTTCGGGACTGTGCGGCCCGCGGGATTCAGGCGGCGATAATCCTCTCCGCCGGATTCAAGGAGGCCGGGGCGGAGGGGGCCCGACTGGAAAGGGAGATCGTCTCCCTGGCCAAGGAGACCGGGATCCGCCTCCTGGGCCCCAATTGTCTGGGGGTGGTGGACACCTATCACCGCCTGAACGCTACTTTCGCCGCTCTCAAGCCCCGGAGGGGGCGCATTGGCTTCTTTTCCCAGTCCGGGGCCCTGTGTCTGGCGGTCCTGGAGTGGGCCCGGGCCGAAGGGGTGGGACTTTCGCGTTTCGTGAGTCTGGGTAACAAGAGCGATGTTTCGGAGATCGAGTGCCTCCAGGCCCTGGCCGAGGATCCCCACACCGAGGTCATCTTGGGGTATGTGGAGGGGATAGACGAGGGGCGGACCTTTGTGGAGGTGGCGCGCCGGATCTCTTATCAGAAGCCCATCGTGATCTTCAAAGGCGGGCTTACGGCTGCCGGGGCCCGGGCGGCCTCCTCTCATACCGGCTCCCTGGCTGGAATGTCCGAGGTCGCCAGGGGCGCCTTCCAGCGGGCAGGCATCGTGGTCATTGAAAACTCCGACGAACTGTTTCCCGCCGCCGAGGCCCTGTCCAGCCTGCCGCCGATAAAAAACAACCAGGTGGCCATCCTGGCCGACGGTGGCGGTCACGCGACGATTGCCGCGGATCTGCTCACCGACCTGGGCGTTGAAATCCCGGAGCTGTCTTC
>QOAM01000006.1 GCA_003978075.1 Thermodesulfatator sp.
AATCCAGTGCCGCACTGACCTGTGCCTTGAAACCTTGTCGCCCTAAAAACGGAGTCAGTATATTACTGACACGGTCAATATAGTTCTGTTCCACTTTACTGGCGTATTCCAGTTGCTCGGAGTTGAGCATCGCCTGCTTGTCATTTTTGTCGGTTAACAGGCGTCCCATCTGATCCACAATGGTAACCTCTTCCACCTGTAAATTTGGTACACTGGATGCCACCATATAGCTAATGGCTGACACCTGTTCATCACTGATACGATGTCCGGAATACAAATCCACAATGACTGAAGCACTGGGCTTTTTGCGATTACGCACAAATACTGATTCTTTGGGAATAGCCAGGTGTACTCTGGCAGATTTAATATTCCTCAGAGCACTGATGGATTGGGAAAGCTCTTCTTCCAGGGACTTTTCCCAGGGGAAACTCACCGGGTGCCCTTTCACGGTGACATAGCTTACGCCCATCTTGGCCAGGCGCTCGAGGAGCTCGGGGGTGAGTTCCGTGCCCGCCGGACAGAGCACCCGCCCTTTCTCGTCGCGCACCTCGCGGGCGGTGCGCATCCCCGGCCGAAGGTATCTCAGGGGCAACCTCTGCAAGCTCTCACTCCAGGGGAGGATTGAGCTCCAGACCGAGGGCCCTTTCCAGATGATGGGCCAGGGTCAGCACCCGCGCGTCAGCCAACTGGGGCCCAATCACCTGCAGACCCACCGGGAGCCCTCCCGGGGTCAGCCCCACCGGCAGGGTCAATCCGGGAAGCCCCGCCAGGTTCACCGGGATGGTGTAGATGTCCGAAAGGTACATCTGGAGGGGATCGGCGGTCTTTTCCCCCAAACGGAAGGCCGGAGTAGGGCTGGCAGGCATGAGGAGGAGGTCCACCTGCCGGAAGGCCTCTTCAAAGTCCCGCATGATGAGGGTGCGCACCTGCGAGGCCTTACGATAGAAGGCCTCGTAGTAGCCGGCGGATAGGGCGTAGGTCCCGAGCATGATGCGGCGCTTGACCTCCGGACCAAAGCCCTCGGAACGGGTCTTCTTGTACATCTCTATAAGGTCCCGCCCCGGGACGCGTAAGCCGTATTTTACCCCGTCGTAGCGGGCCAGATTGGAGCTGGCCTCCGCCGGAGCGATGATGTAATAGGCCGGAAGGGCGTACTCCATGTGGGGAATAGACACCTCTCTGATCTCGCAGCCCAGCTCCCGGAGGGCCCTGAAGGCCTCTTCCAGAGCCGTGCGCACTTCTCCATCGAGGCCCTCCCCGAAGGCCTCCCGTGGGAGTCCCAGGCGCATCCCCTTCACCGGGTTCTCCAGGGCCTTCAAGTAGTCAGGCTGGGGTTCGGGCCAGGAGGTGGTGTCTCGTTCGTCCGGCCCGCCAATGATCTGAAGGAGCAGGGCTGCATCGGCCACGGTACGCGTGAGCGGCCCGATCTGGTCCAGCGAGGAGGCGTAGGCCACCAGGCCGTAGCGGGAAACGCGCCCGTAGGTGGGCTTGAAGCCCACCACTCCGCAAAAGGAGGCCGGTTGCCGTATGGACCCCCCGGTGTCCGAGCCCAGCGAGGCCACGCAGAGATCCGCAGCCACCGCCGCCGCCGAGCCCCCGGAGGACCCTCCGGGGACCCGTTCGAGATCCCAGGGATTGCGGGTGGGGAAGAAGGCCGAGTTTTCCGTGGAGGACCCCATGGCGAACTCGTCCAGGTTGGTCTTCCCCAGGATGATCGCCCCCGCGGCCTTGAGTCTCTCCACCACCGTGGCGTCGTAAGGGGGAACGAAGTTCTCTAGGATCTTCGAGGCACAGGTGGTGCGGATTCCCCGGGTGCAGATGTTGTCCTTTATGGCCAGAGGGATTCCCAGGAGGGGAAGGTCCTCCCCAGCGGAAAGACGCCGGTCGGCCTCCTCGGCCTCTTGCAGGGCCTCCTCCGCGCAGACGGTAATGTAGGCCCGGATCTTGGGATCCAGGCGCTCTATGCGCTCCAGGTAGTAGCGGGTAGCCTCCACCGCACTGATCTCGCGCCTTCGAAGGCGCTCTCGCCAGGTAACCAGAGACTCTCGCGGCATCTTTAGGCCTCCTCAACTCCGGATGACCCGAGGGACCACGAAGGAGGTCCCCTCCTGCTCCGGGGCGTTTTGTAGGATCTCCTCCGGAGGAAAGGACTCCCGGGTCCGATCCTCCCGGAAACGGTTTTCCAACTGGAGGGCATTGTAAGTAGGTTCCACCCCGGAGGTGTCCACCTCGGAGAGCTTGGCTATATAGTCGAGGATGCTAGAAAGCTCCCGGGTGAAGCGTTCAAAATCTTCTTCGGAGAAGGTCAGGCGGGCCAGATGAGCTACATGCCGCACCTCTTCCCGCGAGATAGCCATGAGGCCCCTCCTAAACCCGTCATTTTCATTTTTTTTAGCACGAGCGGAGGGGCCTCACAAGCCTGAAGGATCTTATCAAACCTTGAAGGAGCGGAGGAGCTCCTCCAGGCGTGCGCCCACGCGTGTGAGTTCCTCTACGTTGAGTTTGCGGGCCTCTTCCAGGATTTCCTGGCTGGTCTTTTCCATCTCCTCGGCCTCTTGGGAAAGCTCCTTGGACTTCTCGGTAATCTTCGTGAGGTTGGCGCTCAAGTCGTTGACCACCGTGCTCTGTTCCTCCACGGCTGCAGCCACGTTCTGGGCCATATCCGCAATAGCGTTAGCCGCCTCCCGGTTGCGCTGGCTGGCCTCGGTTACCTCCTCCACCTTGGAAAGGAGTTGTTCCACGGCGTGGTTTATCTTCTCCACCAGCTCCGCGGATTGGCGGGCCAGCTCCTTGACCTCGTTGGCCACCACGGCGAAGCCCTTTCCCGCCTCTCCGGCCCGAGCGGCCTCGATAGTGGCGTTAAGGGCCAGGAGTTTGGTCTGCTCGGCCACCGTCCCGATGAGATCGCTCATCTCCCGGATGTTACGCGAGGCCTCTTGAAGGTCTGTGGCCACCCGAGCGGTCATTTCCGCAGCCTCCTGAGACTCCCTGGCCCGCGCACTGGTCTCCTGGGTGTTGCGGGAAATCTCGCTGATAGTGGCGCTCATCTCTTCCATAGCCGCGGCCATGGAGACGATCTCCTGCTCCAGTTCCGAGGCGAATTCTCGGGCCTTACGGCTCTGTACTAGTCCCTTCTCCGCCCCTTTCACCGAGATCCCAAAGGCCTCCGCCAGGCGTCGCGTCTCTCCCGAAAGCCTTTCCGCGGTCTCCCGCAGGTCGCGAATCAGGGTGTGAATCTTTTCCAGGAAGCGGTTGGTGTAAACCGCGGCCTCGTCCAGCTCGGTGTTTCCGGTGATGGCTACCCGTTTGGTGAGGTCCGCCTCGCCTTCAGCCAGGTCCTGCATGCGCAAACGGTAATCGTTCACGTTACGCCGAAAGAAGCGCAACACGCTGGCGAAGGAGAGACCCAGAAGAAGCAGGCTCACCCCGAATACCAATAGGGCTCTACGCCGGTCTCTACGACTTTTGCCCTCACTTCTTTTGCGCATCTTTTCGTTAAAGAGCCCTAAGTCGTTCAAGAAGGAGAAGGTTTTCTGGTCCATAGCCTGAAGATCCTCCCGCAAACTTTGGGCTTCCTCCGGATTGCGGGAGGAAAGATACTTAAGGGCCCTTTCGTGAAAGGACCGGTAATCTCTTTCCAGACCAGAGACATTTTCCCGCAAACGAGACAACAGCTCTTCTTCTTCCTGATTGGCTCCTCGGCTTCCTTGGAGATACCTGTGCAGGCTCCTGAGGTGATCCATAAGGGCCGCGGAATTGCGCCGAAATTGACTTTCGGAGCCGTTAGAGAGCCCCAAGAGCGCCCGTTGCTGTCCCAAGAGATAGGAAACCTGGCACATCTCGTTGGTCACCGGAAGGTTAAACCCCGTGAGGTCGGCGATGATCTTGTCGGCCCTTCGGATACTGAGGAACCCCCCGGCGCTTGTCAAGGTAAGGGCCACCACGGAGACGATTCCCATGAACCAGAGAAGAGTCCCGATGCGCAAACTGAATCTTCCTCTTTCGGCCATAGGACACCCCCCTCCCTTATATTTGATTGCTTATACCCCTTATTTTTCACCAGATAATATTTGGAAAGCGAAAAGTCAAGAAAATTGTCGAAATTAAAAAAAAAAAAAAAAAAAAAAAAAAAAAAAAAAAAAAAAAAATAAAAAAAATATTA
>QOAM01000061.1 GCA_003978075.1 Thermodesulfatator sp.
CGCGCCCGGGGGGGGGGAGATCGTGGTGGCCGTGCCCTCCGGCTGGGAGGAGCGGGTGCGGGACTGGTGTCGCGATTTTCGGAAGGTCTTTCGGGTGGTAGCGGGAGGGGAAAGCCGGCAGGAGTCGGTGCGGCGGGCCTTTGAGGCCCTTTCGAAAGGGGTGGAGACGGTTCTGGTGCACGATGCGGCCCGTCCCCTGGTGTCCCCGGAGGTGATCTCCCGGGTGATCCGGGCCGTGGAGGAGCGGGGGGCGGCGCTTGCGGCCCTTCCAGTAAGGGACACGGTAAAGAGGGTCTCCGGAGAAGGGCAGGTGGTGGCCACCATCTCCCGCGAGGGCCTCTGGCTGGCCCAGACCCCGCAGGGGGCCCGGAGGGCCTGGCTTGAAGAGGCCTTCCGTAGGGCCGGCGGATGCGAGTTTACCGACGAGGCCGGTTTGCTCGAGGCTGCAGGTTTTCCGGTCTTTGTGGTTCCGGGAGACCCCCGGAATCTCAAACTGACTTATCCGGAAGACCTAGCCTTTTTGGCAGCTTTCCTCAGGCTTGACAAGGACCAGAATTTGTGAGGGTAATAAGAAAACAAATCCTGGGTTTCAAGGAGGGAGGTAATGTTGGGAAGATTCAAGAAAGGATTGGCTGTTTTAGGACTTTCCGGGCTTTTGCTGGTCCCGGTGGGTTGTGGATTGAGCCAGAAGGATCGGGATCTTCTGCAGCAAGCCATTCAGGCCTCAAAGGAGGCCCAGGCCGCGGCCCAGGAGGCTAAGAGAGCCCAGGCCCAGGTGGAGGCGGAGCTAGCCCGCATCGAAGCTGCGGCTAAACAGGCAGCTCTGGCGGCGGAGAGGGCTGATGCCGCAGCCGCGCGTGCGGCACAGGCTGCCGAAAAGGCCAACGCCGCGGCTTCCAAAATGGAACGCATCTTTGAAAAAAGTCTACGCAAGTAAAGACTAAGGGGTCCTAACGGGCCTTTCCTACCACCGTTGGGACCCCGTTGGCCTTTTCCAGCACCTGGCGTACGATAAAGAGATGTAAGAGCAGGTCTTTTCCGCTCTCTTTTTCCAGACGGGCTGCCAGGTGGATCACTTCCAGTAAAGGGGCAGAGAGCCTCTTTTCGATGTCCGGGAAGACTTGAAGATAAACTTTGTTCTCTTTAACTCCTAGTTTGATGGGTTGGTAAAGGACCTTTACCGGGGTGCCTACAGGGACTAAAGGGAAGAGGGCAGCAATATCCTCGGGATAGAGGCGGATACAGCCGTGGCTCACCCGTCGACCAATACCCCAGGGTTTATTTGTTCCGTGGATGGCGTAAGCTCCTCGGGAAAGATAAAGGGCGTAATCTCCTAGAGGATTGTCCGGCCCTGGGGGGACCACCTCTGGGAGAGTGGGATCCTCCTTGCGGATGGACTCCGGGACATGCCAGGAGGGATGGACCTTTTTACGGTACACCGTGTAAATCCCTTCCTGGGTAAGCCGCCCGTCGGTTCCGATCCCGATAGGGGCGGTATAGACCACCCTTTCCGAACCTTCCTTTCGGAAATAATAAAGGCGCATCTCGGGAAGATTGACCAGGATTCCTGTATAAGGCCCTTCGGGCAGGACAAATTCCTTGGGAATAAGTAGGCGTTTTCCCGGAGGGGGGAGCCAGGGGTCCACTCCCGGATTGGCGAGCACGATCTGGTTATATCCCAGGTCGTAGGCCCGGGCCACGTCGAGCAAGGTCTCGTTTCCCGAAACCGTGTAATAGAGGATTTCCCCAAAGACCTCCTGTCCCGTCCTCAGGGGATAACGATCCAGGGCGTAAGCCCTGGGGATCCAAAATAGAAGAAAGGCAAGTAGGCGAGCCAGGAGAATCATGCTAAAAATTTTAAACCATGCCCGTCCGCGGCAAAGCCTGGGATACTGTTCTGAACCTCATCGGCGAGACCCCTCTGGTGAAGCTTCGTCGCCTCCGGGTGAAGCCCCGGGTGGAGATCTGGGCCAAGCTAGAGAGCTTCAACCCCGGGGGTTCGGTCAAGGACCGCATTGCCCTTTCCATGATCGAGGAAGCCGAGGCCCAAGGGGTTCTGGGCCCGGAGAAGATCGTGGCCGAGGCCTCCAGCGGCAACACCGGGATTGGGCTGGCCATGGTCTGCGCGGTCAAGGGGTATCGGTGCCTCATCGCCATGCCGGAGTCGGCCTCCATCGAACGGCGCAAGATTATGCAGGCCTATGGGGCGGAGATTCTCCTCACTCCTGCGGAAAAGGGGACCGACGGGGCCATCGAGGCCATTTACGACTTGGTGCGCCAGCATCCGGATAAGTACTACAACCCGGATCAATTCAACAATCCTGCCAACTGGCAGGCCCATTACCGCACCACTGCTCCGGAGATCTGGCGGGACACCGGGGGCCGGGTGACCCATGTGGTGGCAGGTATGGGGACCACTGGCACCCTCATGGGTCTAGCTCGCTACTTTCGGGAAAAGGCTCCACAGGTGCGGGTCATCGGGGTGGAGCCCCGGCCGGGACATAAGATCCAGGGCCTCAAAAATATGAAAGAGTCTTATCCTCCGGGGATCTACGACCGCAAGCTCCCGCATGCCATTGTTTCCGTGGAGGACGAGGAGGCCTACGAGCTTTCCCGGCGCCTGGCCCGGGAGGAGGGAATCTTCGTGGGGATGAGTTCCGGGGCGGCGCTGGCCGGGGCCCTCAAACTGGCCCGGGAGATGAAAGAAGGCCTCATCGTGGTCATCTTCCCTGACGGGGGCGAGCGCTACCTCTCTACTCCTCTCTGGATCTTCCCCGAGCCCCCCAAGCGAGAAGACTTCCGCCTCACCAATACCCTTACCGGACGCAAGGAGGTCTTTGAACCGCTTGAACCGGGCCGAGTCCGGATCTACACTTGTGGCCCCACCCTTAACCGCCGGCCGCACCTTGGGCTTTACCGGCGCATGCTCACCGCGGACCTCCTGCGGCGCTGGCTCGAGGCCCGGGGCCTTTCCGTGACCCACGTGGTGAATCTCACGGACTTCGACGACAAGACCCTGGCCGCAGCCGGGGCCGCCGGACGCCCCCTTAAGGAACTCACCGAGGAGATGGCCCGGGGATTCTTTTCCGACCTGGCCTTTCTCGGCATCAAGCCCGCCACGCACTATCCCCGGGTGAGCGAACACCTGGAGGACATGCTGGCTCTTACCCGCCGGCTTCTCCAAAAAGGCTACGCCTACGAGAAGTATTCCTCTGTCTACTTCGATGTCTCCAAGCTTGCGGACTACGGGCGCCTCTCCGGGGTGGATCCCGCCCGCCTGCGCCCGGGGGTCACCGTGGACCTCGATGAGTACGAAAAGGACGCCCCGGCAGACTTTACTCTTTTCAAACGGGTAACCATCCAGGAACTCAAACAGGGATACTTTGTAGAAACCGAATGGGGAAAGGTGCGCCCGGGGTGGCACATCCAGTGTGCGGCTATCGCCATGCGCTATCTGGGGGAGACTTTTGATATCCACACCAGCGGCACGGACCTCCTCTTTCCCCACCACGAAAACGAGCGGGCCCTGGCCCGGGCGGCCACGGGGAAGGAACTCTGCCGTTACTGGTTGCATTCGGCCCTGGTCCTGGTGGAGGGCAAAAAGATGTCCGTTTCCGCGGGAAACGAGGTCACCCTCGAGGACTTGCGCCGGGCCGGCTATTCCGGCCGGGAGATACGGTTTTTCCTCCTACGCACCCACTATCACAAGCCCCTGAATTTTACTTGGAAGGCCCTCTCCGAGGCCCGCCGGGCCCTGCGGAACCTGGATCTTTTTTGCGGGCTTTTGATTTCCGCCCCGGAGGGTCCAGAAGATCGAGATCTAAGCCGGGCCCTTTCCGAGCTTGCCGAAGGCTTTGAGGCCGCTATGAACGACGATCTCAACACCCCGCAGGTGGTGGCTGGGCTTTTCCGCTTTTCCCGGAGCTGGTATCCGGCGGTCTCTGGTCTGGGGGTCTCGCCGAAGCTCCGGGAACAAGCGCTGGCCCTACTGAAAAGGATCAACGAGGTGCTGGCGGTGCTGGCCTTTCCTCAAGAGATCCGGGACGAAGGGG
>QOAM01000081.1 GCA_003978075.1 Thermodesulfatator sp.
TATTGTTTCGGTCAGGGAATTTTTGAGTCGTGGAAAAGGGGCTTGAGGGTTTTCTTTCCCTTTCTTTGTTGGGTCAGTATTATAGGAGAGCTTCGCTCGCGGAGGAGGGGGCTCTTTTGGGAAAAGACCGGTCGGGGGCTTCCTCGAAGAGGGCAGGGGCCTTCGGTATGGTTACACACCCTTTCCGTGGGAGAGGTGGCCGGAGCCGGTGTACTAGGGTTGGCGATCAAGAAACGCTTTTCTTCCCTGAGGGTGATTCTTACCGTGGCTACTCTTGCGGGCTATAAGAGGGCTCAAAGACATTTTGGAGACCATCTGGAGGTTTGGCCCGGCCCCCTCCTGTGTTCGCAGGTCTTTGAACGCTATTTTCAGGCTTTTTCTCCCCGTCTTTTCGTGCTGGTGGAGAGCGATCTCTGGCCAAACCTGATTTACTATCTGAAGAAGAAAGGCCTCCCTCTTCTCCTGGCTAACGCGGCCCTTTCCGAGAAGTCTTATAAACGGCTGGCCCGCGTGCCGCGTTTGGCCCGCTGGCTTTACGGACCTTTCAGCGTCTTGGTGGCAGCCAGTCCGGAGGATCGCGCCCGCCTTACCCGCCTCCTGCCCCAAACCCCCATTCTTTACCTGGGGAACCTTAAATACGATTTTCCTCCTCCCTCTCCGGAAGAGGTGGAGAACCTGCGGCGCACGCTTTTACCTCATCTCCAAAACCCCATAATAGTAGCAGGCTCTACCCATCCGGGAGAGGAAGTCTTGATCCTTAAGGCCTTTCGTCTTCTGGGGAAGGGAAGCCTGATTCTCTGCCCTCGCAAACCCGAAAGGGCCACGGAGCTCCTGGCCCTGTCCCGTGAGTTTGGCCTCTCCGCAGCCTTGCGCTCCCGTCCTTCTCCGAGTCAGGTTTTGGTCGTAGACACCTTGGGAGAATTGCGCGCCCTCTACGGTTTGGCGGAGGTGGCTTTGGTAGGGGGAAGCTGGGTCCCCATAGGGGGACACAATCTCCTTGAACCGGCAGCCTTGAAAGTGCCGGTGGTTTTTGGACCCTATACGGAATCCGTGGACTCGGTGGCCCGGGAACTCCTTTCTTCTGGTGGGGGTTTAAGGGTTGCTTCAGACCCTTCGGCCCTGGCCCAGACCTTAGAAAGGACCCTCGTTGAAAAAAGTTTACGAGGAAAAGCGGCCTTTTCCGTTTATCAAACCCACCGAGGAGCGGTAGACCGCTATTTGAGGCTTCTTTCCCAATTTCTCTAAAGGAGGTCTCCGTGGCAGAAAAAAAGGCCTGGCAAATTGCGGAATTTATGCGGGAGAACGATAAGGTGGCAGCCTGGTTGGGAGTGGAGATTCTGGAGGTCCGTCCCGGATACGCGCGGATGGCTATGAGTGTGCGGGAAGACATGCTCAACGCTGCCGGGGTTTGCCAGGGCGGGGCGACCTTCGCCTTTGCCGACTTTGCCTTCGCCGTGGCTGCCAACAGTCACGGACGGGTGGCCTTGGCGGTGTCGGCCCAGATCTACTATCCCGCCGCCGCTAGACTGGGGGATCGTCTGGTGGCCGAGGCCCAGGAGGTCAATCTCACCGAAAAGACGGGGCTCTATGAGATCACAGTGCGGCGGGAGGGAGATCACGCCCTGGTGGCCTTTTTTATCGGCCAGGTGGTGCGAAGGCCGGAGGTCTTTCCTCTCTCCTAACCCCGCACCGCTAGAGCCAGGAAGCGCTGTCCCTCCCGGAAAAGGAGCCTTTTCCTTACCAGATCTTCGAGGAAGGCCCTGAGCCTTTCCGCCGGGAGGCGGGGAAAACGCCCCTTGAGGGCCTCGAAATCTCGGGGTTCGGTGAGATAAAGGTAGATCTCTCGGGAGGGGCCGCGCAGACGATGGTGCAGGACTTGACCCCGGGGAAGGACCTGCCGCAAGAGGAGGAAATCTCTGCCCTCTCGGTAGGTGAGAAGGGGGCCATGTCGGGCCCGCAGCTCCTGCCAAGTCTTTTTCCAGGCCTTTACCCTCTGGATGACCGGACGCCAGAGAGCTAATTGCCGGCGACGATCGCCTTCATAGCCCAGAGCCAATACCTGAAGTTTGTGCAAGACCTCCGCGGGGAAGAGGTAACGATAGTAGGGATGGGGGTAGACGCGGCGTAATCCGAACTCGCGGGGCCTCTGGGCTACAGGGCTACCGTAGCCCAGCCAGAAGGAGACGGTGGTTAGAGGGCGATAGGGGAAGACATAGTCTAGGTTTATCAAGGTTTCATGTACCTCTTCTTCCGTAGATCCGGGAAAATGACAGATCAAATTGGCCGAAAGTTCCAGCCCAGCTTCTTCACAGTGACGCATGGCCGCGACATTGTCCATGGCGGTGGTACCCTTGCCCAGGCGTCGGAGAAGACCGGTGGAAAGGGCCTCTATCCCAATTTGCACCCAGTAAAGACCTCCGCGGCGCATACGCCGGTACTCCTCGGCGGTGTAGATGGCGCGCAGCTCAGCAAAGATACGGTAGTCTCGGCCGTCCCGGGCCAGTTCTTCAAAGAGGGCCAGGGCCTGACGCCGATCGAGACAGTTGTCCATAAAGGCTAGATCAAGGAGGCCAGCCCGGGCATGACGCCGAATGTCCCCTAGGATGGCAGAAAGAGGCCGCAGACGGTAGCCAGACCACTGAAGATTCAGGTTACAGAAGCGACACTTCCCCCACCAACACCCCCGGGAGGCCTCAAGGGGGATCACCGGAAAAAACCGAGCCTCGGCCGGCAGGGTCTGCAATTCCGCGAAGTAATCCTCATAGACCGGAGAGGGGATTTCCTCCGGCGGAAGTTGATCCAGTTCACCCCCCACCACCTCTCCCTTTCGCCGGAGGAAGATCCCTGGACCCTCGGGAGGCCGTCCTTGAGAGAGGGCTTGAAGGAGTCGAGCCAGAGGTCTTTCTCCCTCTCCATGGATGACAAAATCCACAAAATCGAAGTTTTCTAGAAGAGAACGCCCCAGATCCCCGGCACAGAGAGCCCCTCCCAGGACGATGTGCAAGTGGGGAAAGCGCTCTTTGAGGAGACGGGCCGCCCAGAGGGATAGGGTAAGCTGGTTTAGGCAGACGGAAAAACCCACTACTTGGTATTTTTCCCAAGAGAGGGCCCTGAAGTATTCCTCAAGGGTGTCTTTTAGAAGGAAAAGGGTCTTATGGTAATCCAAGGTCAAACCTTCGCGTCGAGCTAATCTGTGAAAGAGCCGCGCGGCGCTCTCTTGTTTTTCGGGAAAGAGAAGCCCGGCTCCTAGGGCCTCGCACAACCAAGAGGAATCACAAAGGGCTTGATAAGTCTCATAGCCTAAGCGCCAAGCCACCCGTAGATAAGGGAAAAAGGTCCGGACCCCCACCCCGGGAAGGCGCCTAAGATAACCCTTAAGTACTCCCAGTTGGACTGCAGGACGGTTAAAAAGGGGCCAGGGTAGGGCGATGAGGGCTACTTTCATCGCAGGGAGACCCTCCCTTATTTTTACAATCCTAGAGACCTCTGACTTTTTCAGAGATCTCGTCAGGACCTTTCCGATTTTAACAGAGTTTTACCAGGGTTCGGGGTCCATCCTAATGTCTCACGAGAAAATCTATTCATACTTCACCTCACTTAACCAGAGTAGTCAGACCGAAGAGTTTCTGTTGTAAGCCCCCTTGAGTCCATCCTCCGTCGTGTCCCCCGGTCCACCTCTACAAAGCCTGGTTTGTCTTCTTTTCAGTCGGCATGGATGCGGAGGAATTTGCTTTTTAAGAAGGGAGCCGGTCTTGCTCTAGATTTGAGCTTAAGGCGTTTTCTTTCTGGAGTATTTCTCAAGACCCAGGAGGCGTATAAGCATTATATCTGGTGAGGCGTACGACTTGAAGAGGATGAGGTTAGGATCTTTCGAATAGATTTTTAAATGAGGCAAGTCGCCCCCCCTTTACTTATTTTAAAGAAAAGACTAAAATTTTAGTTGCGTTCCGGGGTCGTCTAACAGGCAGGACATGGGACTTTGGCTCCCAGAATCCTGGTTCGAATCCAGGCCCCGGAACCATTTTTTGTTGTTGCCAA
>QOAM01000114.1 GCA_003978075.1 Thermodesulfatator sp.
CCAATACCACGGTTCTTCTCCCCCATCTCTCCATCCCGCATCTCCTTAACATTTTTGTTTTGAAATTTTTAGATCTTTAACATTTTTGTGCTTTTAGACTTCCATTTCTTTGCCAGGAAGCCCCCCTTCCGGGAACCAATCCTCCAAATTTCAGGAATTTAGAAGCAAGATGTGTTCCACCCCCCTGGATTACAAGGAAGCCTCTTTTTCGTGAAAGGCCTCGTTCCCCAATCCTCCTTTACCACTAACTCTAGCGACCTTTGATTTTTTCGGAGGCCTCTTGAGGTGAAAAACTTGTGGATGGCGGAACCCAACGGAAAGAGCCCCCTCGGGGGTTTCGAATATTGACAATTCACCGGCTTGAATATTAAGACCTTAGTAATCCTGGGAGAGGAGGGGAGTTATGGTAAGAGCCATTGTAGCCGGGGCCGCGGGGCGCATGGGGTCCACCATCACGCGCCACATTTTGGGGACTGAAGGCATAGAATTAGCCGCAGCCTTTGAAAGGCCGGGACATCCGGCTGTAGGAAAAGATGTGGCCGAAATCTTGGGCCTCGCGGAAAAGACCGGAGTGGTGGTGGAAGACGCCCTGGAGAAGGTCATCGAAAAAGGAGAGGTGATTATCGATTTTACCTTCCACGAGGCCTCTCTGGCCCATGCCCGTATCAACGCCCGCTACGGAAAGGCCATGGTTATCGGGACTACGGGCTTTACCAAGGAGGAGCTGGCCGAGGTCCACGAGTTGGCCCGCAAACATTTCCCCTTAGTGCAGGCCTACAACATGAGCCTGGGAATCAACCTCCTTTATCGCTTGGTGGAGCTAGCCACCCGCGTCCTGGGGGAGGATTTCGATGTGGAGATTGTGGAGGCCCACCACCGTATGAAAAAAGACGCCCCAAGCGGTACGGCCTTGGCGCTGGCCCAGGTGGTGGCCCGGGCCCGGGGCTGGGATGAGTCCACCTTTCGTTTCTGTCGAGAGGGAATGATCGGGGAAAGGCCGCGTAAGGAGATCGGCATCCAGACCTTGAGGGCCGGAGAGATCGTGGGCGAACACACCGTGCTCTTTGCCGGGCCCGGAGAGAGGCTGGAACTCACCCATCGAGCGGCCAGCCGAGACACCTTCGCCCGCGGAGCGGTACGGGCGGCCCTCTGGGTGGCCCATCAGGCCCCAGGCGTCTACAATATGCAAGATGTGCTGGGACTTAAGTGATGCCTGAGCGCAGCCGGGACTGGTTTCGTCAGGCCCAAAGAGATCTGGCCCACGCGGAAAAGGACCTGCGGGATGGTTATTACGAATGGGCCTGTTTTTCGGCCCATCAAGCCGCCGAAAAGGCGGTGAAAGCCCTGCATTATGCCTTAGGGCAAGAGGCTTGGGGGCACGTGATATCCAGGCTTGTAGAAGAATTGCCCTTGGAGGTGCCGGAGACCCTTAAGGATAAGGCCAGAGTCCTTGACGGTTTTTATATTCCTCCGCGATATCCCAACGGATTCCCGGAGGGGGCCCCTTTTGAACACTACGGGAAGTTACAGGCGGAAGAGGCCTTAAGTTATGCCCGTGAGATCCTTGAATTCGTCCGTGATGCGCTGGCCCGAAAAGGAAGAAGTGCTTCGGGCCCTTAGGATCTGGGCGGAGGATTTAGGGAAGAAAGAGCCTCGGATCCTCCGAGTAGGCTATTTTGGATCGTTGGCCGAAGGAGGCTGGGGCTTTGGGAGCGATCTGGATGTGGTGATAATTGTGGAGGGAGTGCGGGAGCCCTTCTGGCAAAGAAGGAGATGTTTCCCCGCGGAAGGGTTGCCGGTTCCAGTGGATCTTCTGATATATTCTCCGGAGGAATGGCGGAATCTTCCGGCCCGGAAGAACTGGAAGGTCAAATGGGTGTATGAGAGATCTCGTTTGGCCCAAATTTAAGGACTAAGGAGTGCGGAGATGCCGGATCTGCGCGAAAAAGTGCTGGAAATCCTCAAAACGGTCAAGGATCCCGAACTCAACCGAGACCTGGTCTCCTTGGGGATGATCCGGGAGGTAGAGGTCTCGGAGGAAGGACGGGTCAAGGTAGTGGTGGCCCTCACCACCAAGGCTTGCCCCCTGAAAGGCCAGATCAGCGAGCAGGTGCGCCAGGCGGTGGCCTCCATCCCCGGAGTCTCGGGGGTGGAGGTGGAGCTCTCGGAGATGAGCCCGGAGGAACGGGCCCGGATCTTTGGCGGCCCTCCTAAAAAGGAACACCTGGGGATCCGGGATGTGCGTTTCGTGCTGGCGGTGGCCAGCGGAAAAGGTGGGGTGGGGAAGAGCACGGTAACGGTGAACCTGGCCGTGGCCCTGGCGCAGCAGGGTTTCAAAAGCGGGATCTTGGATGCCGACCTTTACGGTCCGAACATCCCCCTTCTCTTGGGCTTCGAGGAAGAGGAGCGTCCGGCGGTCATAGGGGGAAAGATTCACCCCCTGGTGCGTCACGGGGTCAAGGTGATGAGCTTTGCCTTTCTCGCCCCTCCAGGCCAGCCCTTCATCTGGCGGGGGCCTTTGGTAGGCAAGGCCCTCCAGGAGCTGGCTGAGGTGGTGGAATGGGGGCCCTTGGATTTCCTCCTGGTGGATCTTCCCCCAGGGACGGGAGACGCCCCTCTTTCCGTGTGTCATACTTATCATCCTCAGGGGGTAATCCTCGTAACCATCCCTCAGGAACTTTCGGTCTCTGATGTAAGGCGTTGCGCCCGCATGTTCGAAGAACTTAAGGTCCCTATTTTCGGTCTGGTGGAGAATATGTCCTATCTCCGGGTGGAGGGCCGGGAAGTGCCGGTGTTTGGAGAAGGCGGGGGCGAGCATCTGGCCCGCGAGCTCGGAGTGCCCCTTTTGGCCCGGGTGCCCCTGGAGCCGGAGGTCAACCGTCGGCGGGAGCCGGTAGCTCTCGACGAGGAGCTGGAGGCCGGGCGGGTCTTTCGGGAGCTGGCGGAAAAGCTGGTGCAGCGAGTCTTCGGACATGAGGATTGAGGAGGCCCTCCTTGAGGCGGCCCTCCCTCTGGCCCGGGGAAAGGTCCTTTCCCGCGTCTTCATCGGTTTGGGATATACCGCGGTAAAACTCTCTTCTGGCTGGTGCGGATTGGCCTATACCCTCTTTGAGCCCCGTTGCTGCGATTACCTACCCCCGGAGGTCTCCTTTCAACACCGCCCGGCGGACCTGGTCCTGCGCCATCTACTCTCCGATCATCCCCTGGAGCGCTCGGTGGCTCTGGCTACAGCCAACGCCATTTTAAATTCCCGGGAGCTTCCGGTGCTAGAAGGGGATGTGCTGGAGCTGGTGCGTCCTCACCCTGAAGACCAGGTGGCCATGGTGGGACATTTCGAGCCCTTGGTCCGCAAGCTCTCCAAGAGGGTCAAGAGCCTCTGGATCTTCGAGAAGGGGGAGCGTCTCGGGCCGGGTCTTCTCCCGGAAACGGAGATGCCGGTCTTTTTGCCCCAGGCCACCCTGGTCTTCGTGACCTCGGTGACCATCCTCAACCGCACCTTGGAGGACATCCTGGAGCAGGTTCGCCGGGCTCGGGAAGTGGTCCTCCTCGGCCCTAGCACTCCCTTGGCCCCTGAGGTCTTTGGAGACCTCCCGGTGAGTCTCCTTTCCGGAGTGAGGGTAAAGGATCCCGAGAAAATTTTGGCCGGAGTAGCGGAGGCCAAAGGATTTCGGGGGCTTAAGAGCGCCTTAGAGAAGGTCAACCTGCGGGTATGAGCCCGGCCCGCTTCTTCGCGCCGGAGATCCGGGAAGGAGAAGTCCTGGAGCTTGACCCCGAAGAGGCTCATCACTTGCGAGAGGTCCGGCGCATCTCCTCGGGAGAGGAAGTGCGCTTGCTCGACGGTCGGGGGCGGGAATTCGTGGCCCGGGTGCTCCGGGTAAGCCGACGGGAGGTGCTGGTGCTGCCAGAGACCCTGGCGCGCACCGAACCTCATCCCCCCTTCCGTTTGGAACTCCTGCTTCCCCTTCTCAAAGGAGGGCGCACGGAATTTCTAGTGGAAAAGGCCACCGAA
>QOAM01000026.1 GCA_003978075.1 Thermodesulfatator sp.
AAAAGACCAGCGTCGGACAAAGTCCTTAGCCCATTTAGCCTCCAAAGTGCAAGCTTAGACTTCTATCCCCTGTTTGCGGGGAAAACTTGGCTAATCCTCTATCAGCTTATCCAATCGCCCTTCTTGCAGTTTTTCCAGACAATAGAAGAAAAAATTCAAGGAAGGCCTCCTTTCTGCTCCTTTTAAACGATCGAACTCGGGGCTAACTTTTTCAGAGTCTAATCCAGCAGGTTCTGGAGATAGGCTAAGCCGGGCTCCACATCTTCCTCCCGATGGGCTTCTAGGGTTAAGAGGGGCCTCAGTCCCTTCTCTTTCACAAAGGCCAGGATCTCTGGAAAAGGGATGCTCCCTTTTCCCAAGGCCAAACCATTCTCCGCGATTGTCGTGAAGATGGATCTCGGCCAAATAGGGGTAAAGGACAGGAAGCCAGGCCTCCCAGGTGGTGTGGGCAAAGGCGTAGGCATGACCGGGGTCAAAGCACCACTTCAGCGAGGGAAATCTTTCCCAAACTGGGCGCAGGAGCTCGGCCGAGGGCTCGAAGACGTTTTCCAAGAAGAGCTCCAGACCCAAGGACGCGGCCTCCTCTAGGAGTATTTCCAGGGACTCCAAGAGGCGAGCTCGCCACTGGTCCACGATCTCCCGATGATAGCCTGGATGGTAGCCACTGTGGAAGACCACCCCCGCCGGGGCAAAGAGCGCGGCCACCCGCAGGGCCTCGCGCAGACGGCGACGGCTGGCCTCTCTCACCAAGGCGTCCAGGGCCCCGGGAGAAAGGTCGCAAAAGGGGGCGTGGATGGTGCAAAAAATCCCGGCTTGATGCAGAGATTCAGCTATCTCCATAAAATCCCTAAGGGAAAAGCGATCCATGACCTCCCGATCCAAAGAGATTTCAATAGGTAATTTGCGCTCTATCACCTGGGGAAGGTATTTTTCCCGCAGGAGATCAAAGGGCACCGAAACCAGGATTCTCCAGGTCTCTCCTTTCATCGATAAAACTCCCGAATAAGTCCTATGAGGTAGGCCTGTTCTTCGGCTCCCAGATAAGGGTGCATAGGGAGACTCAGGACCTCCCGGGCCGCCTTTTCCGTCTCCGGAAGGCTTCCTTCCTTAAAGCCGAGATCCCGAAAGACCGGCTGAAGGTGGAGCGGGAGGGGATAGTAGACCGCGGTAGGGATGCCTTTCTGGGCCAAGAAGGCCTTTAAGGCCTCTCTTTCCCGGACCCGTACAGTAAACTGGGCCCAAGAGGAGCGCACCCCTGGGGGCAGCTGAGGAGGCCTCACCCCTGGAAGGTCGGAAAGCCCCTGGAGGTATCTCTGAGCCACTTCCTCCCGCAGGCGCAGCTCCTCCTCAAAGTAGCGGAGTCTCACTCGCAGGATAGCTGCTTGGAGCTCGTCCAGCCGGCCGTTAATCCCGGGGTATTCGTAAAAATAGGGGCGGGTCTGACCGTGGACTCGCATAGCCCTCACTCGTTGGGCGATTTCTGCCTCGTTGGTAAAGATCATTCCCCCGTCGCCAGCGGCTCCCAAGGGCTTGGCCGGAAAGAAGGAAGTGGCTGCACCCCGACCGAAGCTCCCGGAGCGCCGCTGATTGAGCTCCGCTCCCAGGGACTGGCAGGCGTCTTCCAGAAGGACCACCCCTTGGTCTTCACACAAGGGCTCCAGGCGGGTAAAGTCCGCCGGGGTCCCGAAAAGGCTCACGGCCAGCACCGCCGAGACCTTGGGGCCCAGTCGCCTCAGGGCCTCAGCCACCGCCTCTACCGAAAGATTGAAGGTTTGGGGATCAATGTCCACGAAATAGGGAACCAAGCCCGCCCGGCGCACCACCTCCGCGGTGGCCACAAAGGTAAAAGAAGGGAGGATCACCCGAGAGCCCTCAGGAAGGCTTAGGGCTCGGAGGAGAAGATAAAGGGCATCTGTACCGGAGGAGACCCCCACGGCGTAGCGCACCCCTACAAATCGAGCCAGCTCTTCTTCCAAGGCCGCTACCTCGGGGCCTAAGATATAACGCGTACTCCGCAAGACCCGCAGGACGGCCTCCTCTATCTCGGACCCGTAACGGGCGTAACCCCGGCTAAGATCTATGAAACGCACGGCCCCTCCAACATATCTCGCCTCCCCCTTCTTGGAAAGACCACGAGCCCCCTCAGGGGGCTTGCCTTCCCCACCGATCTTTGCTATATCCACAAAAAATTTGAGGGGGAGGGAGAGGCGATTAAGGCTATTTCTCGCCTTAAAAAGGAGCTTTCCCTGCACCGCAAGCTGGAAAATCGCCTCTACAAGCTCTCCTCCGAGGCTGCGGAAAAGACCCTAGAAGAGGTTACCCGGGATCTAGTGCGCTATCTCAAGGAGCTTACCCGAAGCGAGCTGGCGGTGGTAGGCCTTTATCACGAGAGCAAGAAACGTTGGTATTTCTTAAACTCTCCCTCCATGGCCGAGTGCAGTCTGAAGAAGTGCTCGGTGGTTTCCAATCCACGGGGTATCTTCGAGAAAGTGCTTCGGGAAAAACGCCCTTACATAAGCAACACCCTCCCTCAAGACCCGCATTACCGCCTTCCTCGGAATCACTTGCCCTTAAAACGGGTCATCATTTATCCGGTAGTGGTAAAAGATCGGGTGAAGGGACTAATGATGGTGGCCAACGCTCCTCAGCGTTACGGGGCCTGCGAACGCAATATAGTGGAAAAATTAGGCTCTTTTTATGGATTTATTCTCCAGATAAAAGAAGAAGCCCCGGAGCCTCCCTTGGTGAACGGGGACTCTCTTTTAGACACTCAGCGGGCCCGCACCCTCAATCTCCTTGTGGGCAATCTGGCCCACAAGTTCAACAACCTCCTCAATGTAATCTGGGCCTCCCTGGAGCTGGCCAAGTTTCACCCCGAGGGTCGCTCTCTGGAGAACTTTCTGGAAAAGGCCGAAAGGGCCTCCCAGGAACTCTCGGCCTTGGTGCGTCAGCTCCTTCTCTACGCCCGAGGAGAGGTCTTGGGCAAGAAAAAGATGGCCCTCGGAGAGTTTGTCCCTCGGGTCCTGGACTTTCTTCGTTCCCTCCTCCCTCCTTCCCTAAAGCTCCGTACGCGGGTCCAAGAGGATCTCCCCGCGGTATGGGTGGATCCGGTAGCCCTGGAGCAGATCCTGGTCAACTTGGTAGTCAACGCGGCTGAGGCCTCCCCTACGGGAGGCCACATTTATGTAAAGGTGGGGCTCACCACTCGTCATCGGCATCTCCGCACCACGCGCAGCCCTTATCGGGTGCGCTTCTGTAGCGGGGTCCCGGCCAAGGAGTGGATTGTGGTAGAGGTGAGAGACAGAGGAGAGGGGATCTCGCCGGAACTTCTGGCCCGGGTGGTGGAGCCCTTCTACTCCACTAAGGGATTGGGCCGGGGCCTGGGGCTGGCGGCAGTAAGAAACATTGTTTGGGCCCACGACGGCTGTTTTTCCATCTCTTCCCGTCCCCAGAAAGGCACCAGCGTCAAGGTCTATCTCCCCATCCTTCCCGAGGAGGACCAGACATGAAGATCCTCCTGGTAGACGATGAGGTCCTCTTGGGAGAGACCTTACGGGAACTCTTGGAGCTCATGGGCTATGAGGTGATCTATACCTCCCACCCCTGGGAAGCTCAGAAGGTCCTCCGCCGGGAGGCCTCTTCCATTAAGGTGGCCATTGTGGACATCATCCTTCCAGATATGAGCGGACCGGAGCTGGCCCACTGGATCCTCAAACACTATCCCCATATTAAGGTCATTTGCATCACCGGCTATACCCCTTTGGTGGAACCGGAGCCCTGCGGATCCGGGGTCCCGGTCCTCTTCAAGCCCTTCAGCCTTGCGGACCTCCGTCCTTACCTCTCCTGAGATCTCTGAAAGACACTACTATCCTCGGCATTTCTCACGACCCTACCTTTTTAGAATTGGCGGATCGAGTTATCCCCTTTCCGGAATCAGGCAGCTAATATGGGCGCTCAACACATAAACAACTTCGCACTTGTATCGTTTTACCTGCTGTTGCTTATCCCCTCGGGAATCTTTCTCTGGTTCCGCATCCCTCT
>QOAM01000029.1 GCA_003978075.1 Thermodesulfatator sp.
GAGATCGCGGGAGCCGGCTCTGGGGCGGGCAATGGCGAAGCCGAGCTTATCGCTGGCCCGGTAAAGGTTGCGCAGCATGGCGGCAAAGGCCGTTCCGGCCATGGAACCCTGGAGGCCGGCGGTGTTGAGCATGCCCAGGGTGACCGCGGTCTGCTCCAGGGAAACCCTATACTGTTTGGCTGCCGAAGCCCCGTATCTAAAGCTCTCGGTGAGCTGGTTGAGGTCTTTGATCTGGAAGGCCTGCTGGGTCTTGGTGAGGATGTCGGCGAGGCGCCACATCTCCTGGCGCACCGGGCGCAGGTGGTTGCCCAGGTTGTTGTAGACCGTGGCCAGGAGGTTGGCGGCCTCGGAGGCCTCCCCCATGGTGGCTGTGGCCATGGCCAGGGCCGCCCGGGTGCCCTCGAGCGCGGCCCGGTGCTTTAGCCCCGCGGAAAGCATCATGTACTCTGCCCAGGCAAAGTCCGCGGCCGTCTGCGTGTGGGCCTTGCTCCAGGCGATAGCCGCCCTGCGGGACTCCTCCAGATAACGGCTCATCTCCTGAGCCGAAAGCCCCGCAGACCTGTACTCCACGGCCACGGCCTTGAGTCTGGCGTCCAGCTCGAAGAGGGGCTTTACCATGGAGCGGAGGGCCCCGGTGGCCTGGGCCGAGGCCCCAGAGACCAGCGCCCCGGCCAGCGAGATCCTTTCCCCTACGGCCTTGAGGCGCTCGGCAGCCCGCGTGAGACGCTCCACCGCCCGCCGGGTAAAGTCCAGCGACCGGCTCGCCTCCCGCAAGGGCCGCGACATGCGGTCGTAAGCGTAAAGATAGAGAGCGACCTTGAAAAAGTCCTCCATGAGGCCTATCCTGGATTAAAGGAGGCGGTAATGTTCGGCTGGTTTGCTCTCTTTTTCTTCTTTTTCGGGATCGGGGCGGTCATCGGCCTTCTTTACGTCCTCATCCGGGCCGTCCCTCTGGTCTTCCTGGGCCTCAAGAGTCTCCTCCTTCTGCCCCGGGACCTGAAGCGAGCCTTCGCGCAAGGGCGTCAAGAGTATCGGCTACTTCATCCGCCTTCTGCAGCCAGAAGAGAAACTCCCCGATCTCCATCTCCATCAGTTCGCGGTGGCTCCAGCCGGTAGCTCCGGCGAGGGCCAGGACAGCCCCTCCGGGATCTCGGGGGCAAGTCCCCACAAAGGGAAAACCCTCTGGGAGATCTCCATGTAGCTCTTCAGATCCATCTCCGCCCAGTCTTCGGCAGGAAGCCTCTTCCCGTCCACCTCGACCAGACGGGCCAGAAGTCCGAAGGGCATCTCCTCTGGCGTGCGGCTCATGCGCTGGGCCTCCACCAGATCCCGGGCCTTCCCCTCAAAGACCCTCACCCTGCGCCCATCCGAAAGCTCAAACTCCGCCAGAACCTTGCGCTCCGCCATCTCCCTCACCTCCTATCGAGAAAGTCAATTAGATCTATCGGAAAACGGGTGCTCGAAATCGGCAATTTTGCCGAAATCGAGCACCCCTCCTCTTAGCTCAGGCCCAGGTTGGCGCGGGTCTGAACCAGAAGGTCCCGGCCGTTTACCCGATAAATGTAAGCGAAGGGGTCCACCTCCAGCACGGTCTCCCCGTCCCACTCCTCCTTCCAGTAGACGGCGCTGAAGGTGAACTCTGGGCCTTCGTTCTGGGCCTGCTTGAAGGTGGGGTGCGCCCCCTCCTTCATGAAGGCCCGCATGACGATGCGCACCGGGACCTCCTCCATCCTCCCCGTGGCCGGATTGTATCTCTCCACGCTCCCCCGCACGTCCAGCCTCTGGGCCTCGCTGGCGTCGTAAAGACGCTTCAGGGCCTCCGGATCAAAACTGCTGAACTTGAGCTTGCCCTCCATCTTCTCCACAATCCCCGGAAGCGGCACCTCCACCTTCCCGGAGATCCCCATGGCCGTGTGTTCCACCACCACCTGCGTGATCTTGGGCAGCTCGATCTCCCCCTTGCCCAGAAAGTCCTCGTCCTCCACGTAGACGTTCACGTCCTTCAAGACCACCGGCTTCTCAAACATGGCTTACCTCCTTTCGAAGAATTCCTCGAAGTACTGGAGGTCCACCTCCAGGAGGAAGGTGATGGTCTCGGCCGGAGGCGGGGCCAGGTAGTAGACTCGGAAGACCACCTTGCCGTTGGCCAGCTGGGTTACGGGGTTGTCCCTCTCCAGGAACTCCACCCGCGCCCCCAGGAGGTAGCCCCGGCCAGTCAGGCCGTTCAGCCAGATGTTGGCCGTGTCCGCCACCCCCTGGACCACCCTCCGGTTGATGGGCAGGTCCACCTTCTGCCAGGTGTTCACCACGAGATTGTTTTCGATCCAGTTGGCCATGCGGCGGCAGGCAATGAAGGCGTCCTTGAGGTCTGTATTCTCCGGAAAGGCCGCGGTGCGGTTGCCCCAGAGCTTCCAGCCGGTCATCATGCGATGCACGGTCACCACACCCTGCTCGTTCAGGTAGTTAGCCTCCTGGAGGAGGAGGACCTTCTCCGGCCCGGTCACCCGCAGCTCCTTGTTGGAGGGGCTCTCGTAGGGCACGCCGTCGTTGCCCCAGTCCACCTTGGCCGTAAGCCCGGCAGCGTGCAGGGAGAGCCACACCGGCCGGTTCCCTTCCATCACCCGCGGCCAGAAGAAGACCGCATGCGGAGAGCCGAAGTTCTGCTTGAAGGCCACGGCCTCGGTGGGAGTCTCTACCGTGGCCGGCACGTCGATGTAAGCCATGGCCTTGAAGTGCTGATTGATGAGCTCGGCCTTGGCGATGAGCACGTTGGCCACCGTGGGGTCCTGGGAAAAGCCCGGAGCCAGGATGAGCCCCACGATCTTTCCGAACCGCGGGAAGACCTCCTCCACCAGCTCGAGCCCGGTGCGGGTGTCGGTGGCGGCATCCACCCCGCCGATCACCTCCGCGGAGGTGACCTTGGTGGGATCGGCGTATTGGTAGTCCACCTGCACCGTGGCCCCTGCGGGAATGGCCCCGCCCGAAAGGCGGGTCAGGGTCCCGCTTGCGGCCTCCAGGGTGTAATCCGTCCCGGCGGTGTAAGTGGTGGCCCCGTCCTGGCTCTTGACCACCACGTTGGAGACGGCCCGGTGGGCCAGGTGCGCCTGGTCGTCGGCCCCGAAGGTCACGCTCTCCCCGGAGACCGTGCTGTAATGCGTCTCCGGATCAAAGACGTTGACGAAGACCGCCGGGCTCATCCCGTAGAGGGTGAAATACACCCGGGCGAAGTCGTAGAGTCCGAAGTTTGCCGGGTCTTCGCCGGAGGCCAGTCCCCCGAAGGTCTCCACAAACTCCGTGAAGTCAGCGATGAGCCGGGCCTGGTTTACGGGCCGCTCCCGGCCCTCCGGCAGGTTGTGCACCGGGGCCACCCCCACCACAAAGGGCAGCGCCGAGTCTACCTCCCGCACCGCCGTGATCGGCGTGGGGACCTCTTCCACATAAACGCCGTGCGTGAAAGCCATGGTCCACCTCCTTCAAGGTTTAGGCGTAAAGGGGCTTGAGCTTGCCCTCAGCCACGAGATTCCTTATGGCCTCGTCGTCCGGAAGGTTCCGGTAGACCACGTTGCGCCAGAGGGAAAGGGTGCGCTTCTTCCCGCCCTCCTCCACTTCCACCTCCACGCGGTTTTCGTCTCCCACATAGATATAGGCAAAGGGCTTCTTCTCCTGGGCTTCGGCCTTTTTCCTGGCCATGCTTAGGCACCTTCTGTCTGGATTTCTATGGGCCAGCCAGGGGCCAGCCGCTTGAGGCCCCGGGCCTCGCGTTCCACCGTGACGGG
>QOAM01000135.1 GCA_003978075.1 Thermodesulfatator sp.
GGATGGAAAGGATCCGGAGGAACTGGTGGCCAAGGCGGAGATGGCCCTTAAACGAGCCAAGGAATCTAACGCCCCTTATGCCCTTTATTCCCCCGAACTTGAGCGGGGCCTTCTGGAAGAGGACTTTCTGATCCGGGCCATGGTGGAAGGCCTGAAAAGAGAGGAGTTTTTCGTCCATTATCAGCCGGTGGTAAACCTGCGGGAGAGGCGCCTGACCGGGGCCGAGGCCTTGGTGCGCTGGCACCAGCCGGAACTAGGTCTGGTAGCCCCCTCCAAGTTCATCCCGGTGGCAGAAAACACCAACCTCATCCTTCAACTAGGGGAATATGTGCTTTATCGGGCCCTGGAGGAGTTCGGCCCCCTAGCCCGGGAGAGAGGGCTTGAGCTTTCCGTCAACTTTTCTCCCCGCCAGTTGCGGGAGGAAGATTTTCCTCGGAAGATAGAAAAGGCCCTGGCGGAGACGGCCTTCCCACCGGAGAGGTTTTTTCTGGAGATCACCGAGACCACGGCCATGGAGGATCCGCAATTAACCCTGCAAATCCTAAAGGAGCTCCGTTCCCTGGGGATCAAGGTTGCCTTGGACGATTTCGGCATGGGTTACTCCTGGCTGCGCTATTTGGTGGAATTCGCCGTGGACCGCATCAAGGTGGACCAATTTTTCGTAGGGGCCCTGCGCCGGGACCCCAAGGCCCCGCATGTGGTGCGCACCATCCTGGAGCTGGCCCGTAGCGTGAGGGCCCGGGGTCTGGCCGAAGGGATCGAAAGGGAGGATCAGGTGGAGGCGCTCCTCGAGATGGGCTGTGAGGAAGGGCAAGGTTTTCTCTTCGGCCGCCCCATGGACATTCAAACCTTTGGGAGGCTTCAGTGAGGGCGGTGGTCCAGAGGGTGGCTGAGGCCGGGGTGCGGGTCTCCGGCCGGGAGGTGGCACGCATCGGCCGGGGGCTTTTGGTCCTCCTGGGGGTGGAAAAGGGAGATACGGAAAAAGACCTCCAGTGGATGGCGGCCAAGCTGGCGGGGTTGCGCGTCTTCGAGGACGAAAGCGGCAAACTCCAGCGTGCGCTGGCCGAGGTCGGAGGGGAGATCCTCCTGGTCTCCAACTTTACGGTCTGCGGGGACTGCCGTAAGGGACGCCGCCCCTCTTTCGATCCGGCTGAGGCCCCGGAAAGGGCCCGTGGCCTCTGCGAGGCCCTGGCTCGGGAGTTGACCCAGGCGGGAATTGCCGTGCAAACCGGGGTCTTCGGGGCCTACATGCAGGTCTTCCTGGTAAACGACGGACCGGTGACCCTCATCCTGGACTCCCGCAAGAGGCTCTAAGAGAGATGCCCTTTTTGCGGGTGAAGATCCGCACCCGGGATCCGCAGGGGGTGCTTTCCCGGCTTCTGGCCGGGGGAGAGCCTCCCCTCACCAGCGACTTTCTCCCGGAGGAAGATCTCCTCCTCCTGGTCTATCCCGCGGAGGGGCTTCATGAGCGCCTGCGCAGGCTAGCCCGCCTTCTTCCCCGAGAGGATTTCGAAGAGACCGAGCTTGCGGAAAGCCCCGAGCTAGAGGAGAGGACCTTCGAGGTGGGCCCCCTGGTCTTTCGTGCGGTCTGGCGTTCCCGTCCGGTTTCCTCGGGAGAGATCTTCCTCAAGGCCAACCTTTCCTTCGGGAGCGGGCGCCACGCCACCACCCTCTTGTGCTTGCGGACCCTGGTGCGCCTGGCGGAGAAGGGCCCCCTGGGACGGGTCTTCGATCTAGGCTGCGGAAGCGGGATCCTGGCCCTGGCCGCCGCCCGTCTGGGGGCTCCGCAGGTACTGGCCGTGGACATCGATCTCCGGGCCGTGCGCGAGGCCCGCCATAACGTGGAGATGAACGCCCTGGGCGAGCGCGTCCTGGTGGTTAAGGGGAGCCTCTCCGCGGCCCGTCCGCGTTCTTTTGATCTGGTGCTGGCCAATCTCACCATCGGGACCATTCTCGCCCTGGCCCCGGAGATCCCTCAGGTCTTGCGGCCCGGAGGGATGGCCGTGCTTTCCGGCTTCGGCCCCCCGCAAGAGGAGGCCCTGAGGGCCCGCCTCCCCAAGGCCCTGGTGCTCGGCAGGGAGGTCTTGGAGGGCTGGGAGGCCCTGATCCTAGGCTTCTAATCTCCGCTGGTTTTTCCAGAAGACCCAAAGGCTATAGAAGACCTTGAGGTGGGTAAAGAGGGCCAGGGTCCAAAAGATCTCCCGCAAGCGCTCCAGAAGCGTCAGGAGGAAGATGAAAAAGATCCGCTCGTCCCGTTTCCCGGGAAGGCGGTGGAGTTGGGGAAAGAGGGTGTAGGCCTCCCGGGCATAGGCTCCTCGGAAGCGCTCCGTGGTGTAACTTACCATGAGCGTTCCCAGAAGGGCGAGGAGCCCGGCGGCTAGATCCGGTCCTCGGGGATTCCAGCGCCAGAAGAGCACCGCAAGGAAGGCGAAGTCCACATAGCGGTCGAGCACGGAGTCGAGCAGGCCACCGAAGCGGGAGGTGCTCAGGGTGGCCCGGGCCAGCTCTCCGTCCACCCCGTCCAGGATGGAATGGACCTGGTAGAGCACGGCCCCCAGGGAGAGGTGAAAGGCCGCCACCAGGGCCGAAAGAAGTCCCAGGAGGGTGGAAAGGATCGTGGCCTGGTTGGGGCGGAGATGATCGCAGAGGTAAGGGGTGAGGCGGGTGGAGAGGCGGCGGTTGAGGAGACGGGAGACCAGGCCGTCGCCTCGCCCCTTCACGCAGGCCTTGACCAGGAGCCTTCCGGCCCGCCGCAGGTCTTCCGGAGTGTCCACATCCATCCAGAAGAGGCCGGAGACCTCGGTGACCGGGATCCCGGCGGCGGCCACAATCTCGGAAAGAGTGATCTCTCCCTCGGGGCGCGCGGCCACCAGACGGTCGGCCACCTGAAAGATCTCGGGGGTGAGCACGAAAAATCCGGTATCCAATCCTTCATAGGGGTCGAGCCCCTTACCCAAGGCCGCCACCCGGCCCTGAGAGATCCTCACCCGGGTGGCCTCCTGGTGATCCACATAGCGGCCTTCCCGGTCCAGGATGAGGCCCTCACCCTGCAGGGCCTCTTTCACGAAGTCCTCCTCGTAAAGGTGGTCGCTCATGGTGAGCACGAAAGGCCCGGAGACCGCCCGCCGCGCACACCAAAGGGAATATCCGTTCCCCCTCTCCGGATGAGGGTTTTCCACCAGGGTTACCCGGTACTGGGGATAGCGGGCCAGGAATTTTTCGAAATAAGGGCGACTCCGGGGATTGGTCACCAGGACGAATTCCCTTACCCCGTATCGGGAAAGGAGGATCAGATGCCGCAGCAGGAGCTCCCTCCCAGCCACCCGGAGAAGGCCCTTGGGGAAGCCCTCCTGGTGAAGCCCCATACGGGTGGCCAGCCCCGCGGCCAGGATCACCGCCTGCATCGCGTCCTCCTTAACTTAAGACCTCTGAAAAACTCGGGGCTCTCTATTACACTAAAACTCATGGGCACGGGAGTGGTCTCTTTCAACCCCTGGGTGGAGGGGGAGCAAAACTTTTTCCAGTTTACGGCCCTGACCGAGGAGGTCCTCTCTGCGCTGGCCGAGGCCCGGGCCGTGATCCTCCCCCAGACCGTCTCCCCGGAGCTCTACTATTTTGTTCGCCAACTGGGCAAACCGGTCTTCCCCCATTACGACCTGCGCTTTGCTTTCCCGGGAAAGATCGGGCAGATTCTCCTTTTTCGCTCTCTGGGGCTTCCCCACCCCCGCACCCTTGGTGTCCCCCGCCTTTGCG
>QOAM01000101.1 GCA_003978075.1 Thermodesulfatator sp.
CCAAGACTTCGAGCAGGGATTTCACCAAAGGCCAGACCGGGGCGGAGTCGCTAGAGAGCCCCTTGAGAGGCAGGCCCTCCCGGGCAGCCAGCACCGCCAGCCCGTGTTCCCCCACCGGACCAGAGACCAGCACCCGATCTCCAGGACGGATCCGGGACGGGTGGGGGGCTGGAGTATGAAGCAGGCGACCTACCCCCGCGGTGTTAAGATAAAGTCCGTCGCCCTTGCCCCGGGGGACCACCTTGGTGTCGCCGCAGACGATCTGTATCCCCAGGGCCTGAGCCGCTTCGGCCATGGAGTGGACCACCCGGCGCAGGTCCGCCAGGGGGAAGCCCTCCTCGAGGATGACCCCACAAGAAAAAAAGAGGGGCTCAGCCCCTACCATGGCCAGGTCGTTGGCCGTGCCGTGGACCGCGAGCGAGCCGATGTCTCCCCCAGGGAAAAAGAGGGGCGAGACCACAAAGCTATCGGTGGTGAAGGCCAGGGGACCCGGGAGCTCTCCGAGAAGGGCCGCATCCAACAGCTCCGGCGGTCTCCCAAAGGCCTTAAAGAAGACCTCCCGCAGGAGCTGATGGGTGGCCCGTCCGCCGCTTCCATGGTCCAGAAGGACGATCTCTTTAGCTCCAGAAGCCATCTATACGGGCCCCACACTCCGGACAGGTCCCCTCAGGGGAAATCTCGTTTCGGAGGATGCGAAAACCGAACCTCTCGATCAAGAGCTTGCCACAGGACCAGCAGTAGGTGTTCTCCTCCTTTTGTCCAGGGACATTCCCCGTATAGACATAGCGCAGGCCCTCTTCCTTACCCAGGGCGTGGGCCTGTTTCAGGGTCTCCACCGGAGTGGGTGGACGGGTGAGGAGACGATAGGTAGGGTAGAAGCGGGTTACATGCCACGGGGTCTCCGGACCCAACTCGTCGCGGATAAAGCAGGCGATCTCCCGCAACTCCCCAGGGTCGTCGTTCTCCCCAGGAATGATGAGCGTGGTGACCTCCACCCACACCCCCTGCCGTTTGAGGTATTGGAGGGTCTCCAGTACGGGTTTGAGCCGAGAGCGACAATGGCGTTGGTAAAAGTCCTCCCGGAAGGCCTTGAGGTCGATGTTGGCCCCGTGGAGATGGGGATAGATGGTTTCTAAGGTCTCCGGGGTCATGTAGCCGTTGGAAACGAAGACATTCTTAAGCCCGGCTTCCGCGGCTAGACGAGCACAATCCAGGGCGAACTCGAAATAGACCGTGGGCTCGGTGTAGGTGTAGGAGATGGAGAGACAGCCCGTGCGCCGGGCCTCTTCCACCACCCTTTCCGGAGACATGTTCTCTCCGGTCACATAGCCGTAATGGTGCGGAAACTGGGAGATCTCGTAGTTCTGACAGAAGTCGCAGCGGAAGTTACAACCCACGGTGGCGATGGAGTAGCTGAGGCTCCCGGGCAGGAAGTGGAAGAGGGGCTTCTTTTCGATGGGATCAATGTGATGGGCGATGACCTTGCCGTAGACCAGGCTGTAGAGCACCCCTTCTTCGTTTTTGCGCACCCCGCACAGACCGGTCTTTCCCGGGGGGATGCGGCAGCGGTGGTTGCAGAGCCGGCACCGGACCTCTCCCCCCTCGAGTCGGTCGTAGAGCAGGGCCTCCCGCATGCGCCCCTCCATATCTCAACCATAAGACCGAAAGGCCGCGAGCGCAACGGTAATGCATTGTTGGGCAGAGAAAGGTCTTTTAAAATGGGGAGCATGCTTCCCTATCCCCGGATCAATCCCGAAATCGTCCGTATTGGGCCGCTGGCGGTGCACTGGTACGGTCTCATGTACCTTTTGGGTTTTCTGGCGGCCTATTTCCTGGCCCGGCGCCAGCTCAAGGAAAGAGGCCTCCCGGAACTGGTCTCCCGCCTGGAGGACCTCCTCTTTTGGTCCGGGGTGGGGCTCATCGTAGGGGCGCGGCTGGGGCATGTCCTCTTTTACTATCCGGGATATTACCTCAAGAGGCCGTTAGAGATATTCGCCCTCTGGCATGGGGGAATGTCCTTTCACGGAGGACTCTTGGGGGCGGTCCTTTCCGGCTGGCTCTACGCGCGCAAGCACGGGCTCAACTTCTGGTGGTGGGCGGACCTTTTGGTGGTTACCGCCCCGGTGGGGCTCGGCCTCGGACGGATCGGAAATTTCATTAACGGCGAACTCTACGGCCGGCCCACGCACGTCCCCTGGGCCATGATCTTTCCCGCCGGAGGCCCAGTCCCTCGGCACCCCTCCCAGCTCTATGAAGCCCTGGGAGAGGGGCTCCTGCTTTTCGTGATCCTCTGGTCTCTCAGGAATCGGCCCTGGACCCCGGGGCTCAAACTGGCCCTCTTCTTGGTGCTCTACGGGACGATTCGTTTCTTTTTAGAATTCTTCCGGCAGCCCGATGTAGGGGTGAGTCTCTTTTGGGGCTGGATGACCCGCGGGCAGTTTTTTTGCCTTTTGATGGTTCTAGCCGGTTTAGGGCTCTTTGGGCTGCGGCGGGGGAAGCCCCAAGAGGGTTCCTATCTTTCCGGCTAGTTCCTGGACCTCCCGGAATATTTCGATATAGGTGCGCCGATCTCTCCGGGCCAGGATTTCGGAAAGCTCCCGGGCGATCTGCCAGAAGAGCCGGCGGGTCTCCTCTCCTAGGGGATTTTCGAACTGAATGGTGGCGTAAAGTTCCGGGTCCTGGAAGGCCAGCCGGGCCAGGATCTCCAGCTGGCGCCGAAAGCTCGGGGTGGCCAGGGAGATCACCCTTTCCAGGGGGAGACCGCTTTCGGCCAGCGTCCGCCCCAGGACCACCAACCAGAAGTGGTTGAGGACCTGGACCAGGCTCATGATGCGGTCGTGCTCCTCCGGGGGAAGGATCACCGTGCGGGCCCCGCGGGCTTCAAGAAAATCTCTGAACCAGGAAAGCCAACGCTCGCCCCTTCCCGGGCAGAGGGCCACGGTCTGTCCTTCAAGCCTTTTTTCGTAAGGTCCAAAGAGGGGATGAGCCCCCACCACCTCGCTGCAGGTATGCTCCAGCATGAGGGCCACCTCCCGGGCCTTTAGCGAACAAAGGTCGATGAGGCCGTGATCTTCCGGGATCTCCGGCCCGATCTCCCGCACCACTTCCGGGAAGACCTCCATGGGCACGGCCACCACCACTACCTCCGCCTGCCGGGCTACCTCCCGGTTGGTAAGCGGGGTTCCCCGGTCAGAAACGAGCACCCGGAGGCCGGCCTCCTCAAAGATCCGTCTGAACCAGGAGCCCATCTTGCCCCGGCCCCCGATGAGGCCGACCGTGGAAGGGTTCATCGGGCCGAGGAGGTTAGCTGAGGACAAGGTAATTTGAGATCTTGACAGGCGGTCCGGGTGAGGAGGGGATACCAGTGGCGCTTATGGGGCCCCAAAAAATACCACCGCCCTCCCTCTCTTTTCACCACATAGGCCCCGTGATACTCTTTGAGAAGACGCACCTCTTGCAGGGTAAGGTCCCCAGGGGGAGAAGTTTGGGTCTGCACCCGTCCAGCTATCAGCGAGACGAGAAGATACAGCACCCCTAACGTGAGGAGGGCTCCCAGCCAACACCAACTCCGGCGCAAGAATCTTTTCCACTTTTCCATTTCCGCTCCTGGCCAACCTTTCCCTTCACGACTTCGATCTCCATTCAAACATAATAATGCGGAGGAGAAATGTCAAAAATTTTCTGGTACGAGGTTCTGGAGAGCACGCAGGA
>QOAM01000048.1 GCA_003978075.1 Thermodesulfatator sp.
TCCTGAGGGTGAAGGAAATTTAGAAACTTCTCCGGGGAGTCCGGGAGATCCTCCTCCGGCTTCTCCTGGGGGTTTCTAAAGAAATGCACTTTCTGTAAGGCCAGGGAGGGCTTACCTATCTCCAGGGCGAAGACCGGGAGGGGCAGACTGCTCAAACACAGCTCGCACTTTTTTTCAAAAAATCCCCATTGGGCCAGGGTCTCCACAAAACTAATCATAGTCTTTGGAAAGTTTGCGTCAAGGAAAAGGGGCTGTTTCACGTGAAACGCGGAGGACCCTTTCCGGGGTCACGATAATCTCTACGCGCAGGTCATGGGGCTCTTGAGGGATCTCCGGGAGGATCTGGAGCTCGTGTACGGTGGTGATCACCGGTGTTTCAGGCAGAAGGCGTCCGGCCTCCTGCAGGAGGGCGTATTCGCGATCGGAGAAGCCTCCCCCTTTGCCCAGGCGTTCTCCCCGGGGGCTCACGGCCACGCATCCGGTGACGAAGACCTCCACCGGAGGGGCCTCTTCCGGGCCTACCCTTTGGCCGTAGCGAAAGGCCCCTTTAAGGGTGGCCGCGCGCAGGGGATGGACCTTGATCCTTTCTGGGTCTAGGAGAAGGAAGGGTTTTTCTCCGGAAAGTCTGGGGGTGGCCATAAGTATGCGTTTTCCGGCGGCCAGGAGCCCGGCCCGCAGGGGATATTGGGGGCTGTCCGGGTTGACAAACACCACCCGAGCCCGCTGCACCTCCGGAAGGGCAAGGGCCCGGGCAGAGGCCTCCTCGGCTCCTGCAAAGTTGGGGATACGTCCCCAGGCCCCGGGAAAACGCGCCACCCCTGCTTCGGTGAGCCTCCGCCAGATCAGTTCCCGGAGCTCCTGCTTGTGCCGGGCTGTCTCTTCTTCCATCTTCGGATTTGCCGATCCTTTTTCAGGCTAGTATACTCCAAAGTATGCGGCGGGAGCCGGCGGTAGCAGGTCAATTTTATCCGGGAGAAAGGGTCCACCTGGAGGCCGAGCTGGCCCGTCTGGTGCGCAAGACCGGGCCGGAGGTGGAGGCCTTGGGGGTGGTAGCCCCTCATGCCGGCTACATGTATTCGGGGGCGGTGGCAGGCGAGGTCTATGGTCGCCTGGTACCCCCGGAGGTGGCAGTTATCCTCGGCCCCAACCATACCGGGCTCGGGCAACGAGCGGCTATTATGAGCGTGGGGACCTTCCTTACCCCTCTGGGTGAAGTCCCCATCGAAAGCCCGCTGGCCGAAGAAGTTCTGGCGCGGGTGCCCTTCCTGCGGGAAGATACCCTAGCTCACCTCTATGAGCATTCCCTGGAGGTCCAGATCCCCTTTCTCCAATACCTTAACCCCGGAATAAGTATTGTCCCCCTTTGTCTCTCCCGTCTGGATCTCGAGGAGATCTTTCTCTTGGGGGAGGGGCTGGCCGAGGCCCTGAGGGCCTTCCCGCAGAGGTTCACGGTGGTGGCCAGCACGGATTTCAGTCATTATGTGCCTGACCGGGTGGCCCGTCAGAAAGACCGCTTGGCCCTGGAAAGGATCCTGGAGCTCGATCCGGCCGGGCTGGTGGAGGTGGTGGCACGCGAAGAGATCAGTATGTGCGGGGTCATCCCTACGGCGGTGATGCTTGCCGCCGTGCGTTCTCTAGGGGCGCGGAAGGCCGAATTGGTGCGTTACGCCACCTCGGGGGAGGTCTCCGGAGATTACGAGTATGTGGTGGGCTATGCCGGTCTTCTCATCTGGTAAAAGGAAGGCATGAGGCAGATCAAGACCCGCTTTCCTCCCAGCCCCACCGGGCATCTTCACTTGGGCGGGGCCCGCACGGCCCTTTTTAACTGGCTTTTCGCCCGCCATCACCAGGGGGTTTTCGTTCTCCGTTTCGAGGATACGGATCGGGAGCGTTCCCGCCCGGAGTTTGTGGATTCTATCCGTGAGGCCCTGGAGTGGTTAGGGCTTCATTGGGACGAAGGGCCTTACTTTCAGAGCCAGCGGCTGGAGATCTATCGAGAATATGCCCGCAGGCTTTACGAGGAGGGAAAGGCCTACTATTGCGCCTGTCCCCCGGAGGAGCTGGAGCGCAAGCGTAAGGAGGCCCTGGCCGCCGGACGCAAGCCCGGATACGATGGCACCTGTCGGGAAAAGGGGCTTCCTCCGGGCCCGGGGCGCGTCCTGCGTCTCAAGGTTCCGCCCACGGGCTCTACGGTGGTGGAGGATCTCATCCGCGGCCCGGTGGCCTTTGATCACCGGGAGCTCGACGATTTTATCCTCCTGCGCAGCGACGGCACCCCTACCTATCACCTGGCGGTGGTGGTGGACGACCTCACCATGGGGATCACCCATGTCATTCGGGGCGACGACCACCTTTCCAACACCCCCAAGCAGATCCTCCTCTATCAGGCCCTGGGGGCGGAGCCCCCTCGATTTGCCCATGTGCCCATGATCTTGGGGCCTGACGGACAGCGTCTTTCCAAGCGTCACGGGGCGCGGTCCATCCTGGAATATCGGGAAGAGGGTTATCTTCCTCAGGCCCTGCGCAATTACTTGGTGCGCTTGGGTTGGTCTTACGGCGATCAGGAGATCTTCACCCTGGAGGAGATGATCGAAAGGTTCGATCTTTCCAGGGTGAGCAGGTCCGCGGCTCGCTTCGATCCGGAAAAGCTCCTGGCCCTGAACGCCCACTGGCTGCGGGCCACCCCTCTAAAGGAGCTGGCCGAGGAGGTGAAGCCCTTTCTGCGGCGTCTGGGACTGCCTTTACCCCGGGAGGACTACTTGCAGGCGGCCTTAGCCACCGTCCAGCCCCGGGCCCGGACCCTCAAGGAAGCCGCGGAGATGCTGACCTTCTATCTGGTGGAAGAGGTGGAATATCAGCCAGAGGCGGCCCGCAAGTTTCTCACCCCGGAAATAGCCCCCGTCCTTGAGCGTCTCCTGAGGGCCCTAGAGGAGGTAGAATTTACGGATGAGGCGCTGGAGAGGCTCTTCCGGGGGATGGCGGAGGAAACAGGGCTCAAGCTCAAGAAGATCGCTCAGCCGGTGAGGGTGGCTCTCACCGGAAAGACGGTCAGCCCGGGACTTTTTGAGATCATGCGCATCTTGGGCAGAGAGCGGGTTTTGCGACGCCTCAAACGGGCCTTAAATTACCTTCAAGGAGGGGCTTCGTGAACGAGCTGGTCTTACTGGGAATCCTTCTCCTTTGCTGGATAATCTTCAACAGCGTGATTCTCCCCCGTCTGGGGGTCCCCACCTGAACCACGGCCCACCAATGCTCGCTGGACAAGCGAGCCAAAAGGAAAAGAAAAAGAACCCGGTAGCCTTCGAAAAAGATGGATCTCACCTAACCACCGAACCTTTCCCTGAGCTCTTGACCCCTCTCCGGGGTGTGATGCCTCTCCAGCTCGCCCCAGACGGTGGGGGCCTATTTCCTTCGGAAAGAGGCCAGGCTAGGAGCTCTCCAAGAACTTGAGGGCTTGGGACCTAACTTCTCAAAGAGATTGAAAATGTATGGAATTTAGTGATTTTGGCCTAAAAAGCTTACAAGACTCTCGTAGATACCTACAAGTTTTGCAAAGGTCTTTACTTGACAACGATTTTTAAATTCATTACTGTTTTGATAAATTTCTAAGTGGGGCTGTTTTATGTTTTCTCCGGAAAAGATAGAAAAAATGCGCCGGATGGGTCTAAAGATCACCCCTCAGCGTCTGGCCATCCTCGAATATCTG
>QOAM01000011.1 GCA_003978075.1 Thermodesulfatator sp.
CCAAAAGTCCACCAACACCGGGATATCCGATTGGAGAACCTCCTCTTCAAAGGTCCGATCCGTCACTTGACAAACTGCCATTTTCCCCTCCTTTTTCGAGAATTTTAGTCTCCCTAAACATACTCACCTCCCTTCCCCAAGACAAGTATGGAGAGAGGGGAACGGGTACACTATTAAAAATCAGGGCCCCAAACAATAACAGGGGGATTTCTTGACCGCTGAAAAGGCCTGCAATAGATTAAACAGCATCTTCCAGAGACCTCTGAAAAAGCCCGAGGTCTCCGGAAGTAGAAGAGGTAAAAGAGAGGGGCCCCCTAACGAAGAGGACTTTATTAAAGGTCTCTTTTAGAAGGGGGTGGTGGTAGCACCGCAAAGAAGGAGGGAGAAATGGCTAAGGAGTTTAATGTGGCGGTAGTAGGGGCCACCGGGGCCGTAGGGCGCATGATGATTCGGGTTTTGGAGGAGCGTAACTTTCCGGTGAAAAATCTGCGGCTTTTCGCTTCGGAACGTTCACGAGGAACCAGACTCCCCTTCCGGGGGGAGGATATCCCGGTGGAGGTCCTCTCCGAAACGCAAAGCTTTTCCGGCATCGATATTGCCCTCTTTTCTGCCGGGGCCAGTCGCAGCTTAGAATACGCCCCGCGATTCGCCGCTGACGGGGCGGTAGTGGTGGACAACTCCAGTGCCTGGCGCATGGATCCCGAGGTGCCGCTGGTGGTCCCGGAGGTCAACCCCCAGGCCGTGGCTGGATATAAAAACAAGGGTATTATTGCCAATCCCAACTGCTCCACCATCCAAATGGTTGTGCCGCTCAAGCCTCTACACGATTACGGACGCATCAAGCGCATCGTGGTGGCCACTTATCAGGCGGTCTCTGGAGCTGGACAGAAGGCCGTGGATGAGCTTTCGCGCCAGACCCAGGCCTGGTGTGCTGGGAAAGAGATGCCTCCGGCTCAGGTCATCGCTCGCCAGATCGCCTTCAATTGCGTTCCCCACATCGATATTTTCCTGGAAAATGCTTACACCCGGGAAGAAATGAAGATGGTTAACGAGACCCAAAAAATCATGGAGGACAATTCTATCCGGGTCACAGCCACTTGCGTGCGGGTGCCGGTTTTTTACGGACACGCCGAAGCAGTGAACCTGGAGACGGAGCGCAAGATCACTGCGGAGAAGGCCCGGGAGCTCTTGGCCGGCTTTCCGGGAGTGGTGGTCCAGGACGACCCGGAAAAAAGGATCTATCCCCTGCAGATTGAGGCTGCGGGGCGCGACGAAGTTTTCGTGGGACGCATCCGGGAGGACGAGTCCGTGGAGTGTGGGCTCAACCTCTGGATTGTAGCCGACAACTTACGCAAGGGGGCGGCTACTAACGCCGTACAGATCGCCGAGATCCTGGCCCGGGAGTATTTGTGATCCAAGAAATTTTAGTGGAGGAGAGGGCTCTAGGATATAAGCTTACTCGGCAGGTTCTCTCCCGGGCCTCGGTGACGATAAAGGAAATCCCCACTTATGAGGATTATCCCTTCCCTTTTCGGCCTTGGCCGGAGCTTCTCAGCTGGGGAAAGCGCCGCCTCTTTCTCCTACGCTATCAGGGCCGTTTCTTCCGGAACTGCCCCGGGACGGTGCGGTATCTCTGCTGCGGTTACCGTATCTTCCATTTCGGAGAGGGTTGTCCCTTGGACTGCTCTTACTGCATTCTTCAGGCCTATCTCAACCGACCGGGGCTCAAACTCTGGGCCAACCTTTGGGAGGAGGGATGGCCGGAGCTGGAGGCAGCCCTCCGGGAGGCCTGCCAACGGGGCCAGGTCCTGCGCGTGGGCACCGGTGAGTTCGCCGATAGCTTGGCTTTGGAGCCCCTTTGCGGGGTGGCAGAAGAGCTTGCGCGGCGCTTTGTGGAGATGGAGGCCCCGGCGGTCTTGGAGCTCAAAACCAAAGTGGCCCTCTCCGAAAAGTGGCTTTCGCGCCTTCCGAAAAGTCCAAGGATCATTCTGTCCTGGTCCCTCAATACGGAAAGGATGAGCTGCGAAGAGGAACAGGGGGCGGCTCCTCTCCTTGAACGCCTCTCTTCTGCGGCCCGGGCCGCTCGGGAGGGCTTTTCCGTGGCCTTCCACTTCGACCCCCTGATTCTCTATCCGGAGACCCCAGAAGATTATCTTCCGGTAGTGGATCAGGTCTTTCAACTGGTCGCGGCAGAACGCATCGTCTGGATCAGTTTAGGGACTTTGCGCTTTATCCCGGACCTCAAAGAGATCGCCGAGGATCGGTTTCCGGAGACCCGCATCTTTTGTGGGGAATTTATCACCGGTCTTGACGGAAAGCGCCGCTATTTTCGCCCTTTGCGGGTGGCAGCCTACCGCAAAATCTTTCAGCGCATAAAAGAGCACGCCCCCGAGGTTTGTGTCTATCTCTGTATGGAAAGTCCGGAAGTCTGGCGGGAAGCCTTCGGCTTTACCCCGCAGGAAAGGGGAGGACTTCCGCGCATGCTGGATGAAGCTGCCCGCCGGGTCTGCGATCTTCGCCCTCTTTCTGGAAACCCGGAATAAATCTTGAAAAGGGTGCTCTCGGTTTTTTTTCAGACACCCCCACAAAAATAAGCCGACTCTTCGAGATCTTGTGTGAGTCTGTAGAATAGTACTAAATCCATACGGAAGGAGAAGGAGAAACGGTGAGGGAAAAGACACAAATAAGTAAAGCAGGGAAATTTTCGGAAGATGTTAAGTTAAGAAAAGGGCGGTTCGGTTGGTTTTGGAGATGCCGAAGGAACATCCTTAGCTTCCAAAATGAATTAGCTTGGAGAGCCTGCGGCGCTGGGTTCGGAGGGAGGAGGTAGAGCAGGGTTTTTGGAGGGTTGGACGCGGCGAGCGGAAGATCAGACCACAAAGGGGAGGGGGAGAAAGACCGGCTGATCTTGATCGCTTACGGGTGGCAGATTTGACGTATGCTCCGTGCGGGGGCAGATTGGTATATGTAACATTTGGTGATAAATATATTTTCCACAATTGAGCAGCACGAACCTGCTCCATCAATTGCCATCCTATATTAAGAATAAAGGAAAAGAGCATAAATTTTTTCTTTTTGCTTTTCTTTATTGTCTAAGTTTTTATTTATTGAGAATTTCTATTTCTTCCACTTTAGAGTTAGACGAAGCCGAACTCTTTAGAAACAGTACTCATTTAGCTCTTATTTATGAAGATCAGCCCCCTCTTTTTAGTTGGATAATTTGGGCTCTTTTCAAAGTATTGCCCGCCCACCTTTATACTATTCTCCTCGCTAAATATATCTTAATCTTTATTTTTTATACCTCTTTTTACTTAATCCTCAAGGATTTAAGAGGAGCTAAAATTGCTTTACTTTTTGCCAGCACTTTACTACTATTTCCCACCTATTCTTATGAATTTAATAGACACCTAACTCATACAGTATTGGTTACTACTATCGCTG
>QOAM01000121.1 GCA_003978075.1 Thermodesulfatator sp.
CTTCATCATCATCAGCAATGAAGCCAACCATGCACTCTTCCTGCATCCGATGCGTCTGGCACAGCTGCATGTATCCGTAGACAGAGAGGGAAACAGAGTGGATCTCGAACCGGTCTCCTTCCTGCGAATCATAGGAAAGAACGGAAAAGCGTCCATGCCGTGGGTGGCGGACAGCGTCGTGAAAGATACACAGATACAGGCAGGGGAGAGCCGGGAAGTCTTTTTTCCCTATCCTCTTCGGTCAGACGATGTTATCGAGGCCAAAATAGGTTTTTATCGCGTCAATCCGAAAGCGGCGGAAAATCTGGGCTTGACGGGAGACAAGAGTCTGACTTCGTTCACTGTCCTGAAAAAAGCTCTTTTCCATATCGGGAAATAGCTTTCCCCTGAAAAGGGTCATTTGCGGCCGCGGCTGCGGTATCCGGCGTTGACCTTCAGTTCGAGTCCCCACCTGTAAATGGTCGTAATCGCTTTCTTCAGCAAATAGGCCGTATAGCCCCTGACTTTGATGCGCTCAAAAAGAATTCCGGTTGCATACTTTCCTCCCAGGGCGACAAAGAGTCCTTCCATTTCCGCATGGAAAGGTGCTGTTCCTGAACGATCCATCCTGTTTATGATATGTTCAGCAACATATTCCGCCGATTTCTCTGCCATCTGGGCCGTCGGAGGAAGGAGTTTTCCCTTTTTGTCATGCAGTTCGATACAATCGCCGATCGCATAGACATTTTCTCTGCCCGGAAGGCGAAGCGTATTATCCGGTATCAGCTGTCCGATTTCGTTTTTTTCCGCGTCTATGCTTTCCGGCAATCCGACCACCTTGATACCGCCGGTAAAAATCATAAAATCATAGGCCAGCGAAGCATCGTCCCTGAAGTATATCTCCCTCTCTTCCACACGGTCGATAAAAGAGGAGAGCTTTATTTCCACACCCAGTTCTTCAAGCCGGTGATGCGTATGTTCGATCAGATAGGGATCCGCCCCCGGCATAATCGTTTCCGCGGCATCGATCAGGGTTATCCTGATATCCCGGGTATGGGTACCCAGTACTTTTTTGTATCTCCGGAGCGTATAAGCCATTTCCGCCGCAATCTCCACACCGCTCAGGCCGGCCCCGCCGATGACGATGCCCTCGTAGCGGCCCTCGTCCACCAAATCCAGGGCGCGGTTCAGCATGGCGAAGATGTCGTCGTCCAGGGCGTTCATCTTGGTGTGGAACTCCACGGCGATGACGCCGTCGCCCAGATCCACGATGCTGGCGCCCATGTTCTCTTCGATGACCTTGCCCGCCGCCTTTTCTTCTTTGATGAAGAGCACCTTGGGCGAGCGCTTGATGGGCTCATAGGCCTTCTTGCCGGGGTGGTACACGCCCACCTTGCGGCCATCGGCGTACTCGTAGAACGTGCTGAACCCGGCGGCCAGCATCTCTTCCACCCACGGGGCGGGCGGGAACCCTTCGGCCTTCATCGCTTCCACGGTTTCGGCCACCCCCAGCATGTCCCAGATCTCAAAAGGCCCGGCCTGGTGGGCGAAGCCCCAGCGCATGGCGTCGTCAATGGGCTTGGGCGTGTCGGCGATTTCGGGGATCACCGAGGATGCATAGGCGAAGCCCTGGTAGAGGATGGCCCGCACCAACTGGGCCGCGCGGTCGGTCTCCTTGACCCAGGCCTTCAGCCGCTCGCCCAGGTCTTCGATGTCCTTGACCTTGCCCACGGACTCGAAACGCGGCTTGCTGGGCGGCTCGTATTCCAGGGTCTCCAGGTTGAGGTGCCAGTATTCCTTTTTGCCGTCCTTCTTGACCTGTTTGTAAAAGCCCTGCTTCGTCTTGTTGCCCAGCCAGCCGCGCTTGACCAACTCGGCGATGAGGTTGTTCACCCGCTCCGAGGCGAGGTACTTCTGGGCCATGGCGTCGTGGGGGATGGCCTCACGCAGGTTGCGGCCCACATGATCCCACACATCCACGCCCACCAGGTCAATGAGGCGGAAAGTGGCCGTCTTGGGGCGACCCATCAACGGCCCGGTGATGGCGTCCACCTCTTCCACGGTGTAGCCGTGCTCCAGCACATAGTCGAGCACGAAGGCCCCGCTGCCGAAGGCGATGCGGTTGCCGATGAAGTTGGGCGTGTCCTTGCAGGGCACGATGCCCTTGCCCAGGCGGGTCTCGCCGAAGGCGCTGATGAACTCCACCACCTCGGGCAGCGTATCCGGCCCGGGGATGATCTCCAGCAGGTGCAGGTAGCGCGGCGGGTTGAAGAAGTGCGTGCCCAGGAAGTGCTGGCGGAAGCCCTCAGAGCGCCCCTCGGCGATGTCCTTGATGGGGATGCCCGAGGTGTTCGTGCTGACGATGGTGTGCTCCGGGCGGATGGCGTCAATGCGCTCCATCAGGCTGCGCTTGATGTCCAGGCGCTCGACCACGGCCTCGATCACCCAATCCGAGTGCTTGACCGCCTCTTCCAGGTCATCTTCCAGGTTACCCAGGGTGACCAAGGCGGCGTGGTCTTTGGTGAAGAACGCCGCGGGTTTGGACTTGAGCGCCCGCTCGAAGCCCTGGCGCACGATGCGGTTGCGCACCTCACGATCCTGCAAAGTGAGCCCTTTCTTCTCCTCTTCAGGGGTCAGTTCGCGCGGCACGATGTCCAGCAGCGTAACGGGCACCCCGGCGTTGGCCAGGTGCGCCGCGATGGCTGCGCCCATCGTGCCCGCGCCGATAACCGTAACGCGACGGATTTGGTATTTCATAGAAAACCTCCTTTGGGGTTGGAAGACACAGAGAGGGCAAAGGCGCAGAGGACACGAAGAGGATGAGACGCAGAGAAGGCAAAGGCACAGAGGGCGCGAAGAAGAGGGTGAGGCGCAGAGAGGATAAAGACGCCGAGGGTGCAAAGGGAGAGCAGGTCAGGACGCAGAGGGTGCAGAGAGGATGACGCGGCGGATGCCGCCGTCCTTCAAGCGGGATACACCAAAGTTGAAGATCAGGCCCAGAGGATACCCACCGGCACGCAGGTAAGTCAACACCTGAGCCACATGAGCCTCCACAAGGCGGGATACCACCTTGAGTTCCACAACGATGGTTTCATCCACGAGCAAATCAATGCGGCCTTTACCAACCTGAATGCCCTTGTACATCATCTGCACGGGCACCTGACGCCGAAATGGGATACCCTGTCGGGCCAGTTCCACGCACAAAGCGTTTTCATACACCTTTTCCAACAGCCCCGCGCCCAGGGTTTGGTGCACCTCGATTGCCGCACCAATCACCTTATAACTCAACGCATTCAACGCCTCAGGCGGCTCCCTCCAAACACCCATCGCTCACGGCTCCTCCGTGCCTCTACGCTCCTCCGCGTCTCTGCGTCCCTCTGCTCCTCTGCGCCTCTGCGCTCCTCCGCCCCTCTGCGTCCCTCTGCGCCTCTGCGTTCCTCTGCGTCTCTG
>QOAM01000041.1 GCA_003978075.1 Thermodesulfatator sp.
GTGATAGCTGTGAGATTTTACTTACAACTTGTGGTGTTTTGAGGAAATACTTCCTGTGATGGTTTGAACGGAACATTTCTAAAGTGACTGTCAACTTCAGTATGTCGGCATGTAATTCAAAGTTGAGGTATGATCTAATGCAGTACAGCTTCAGCGCGAATTGACTCTGACTGGCGTAGAAAAGGGTTGAGCCGAAGTGAAACTGGCAGAATGACAGATTATTTTTCCAACCTATCTGTCAACTTTGCCGTTAGCGTGCACGCAAGTCTTTCCTTGGACACCAACTTTGGAAAGTGGATATTTTGCAGAGGATTGGTCGCCGCCACTGGGCGCAGGATCAGGTCGAGTTAGATTTCAACTCTTTTCCTTGAGGGTGAAGAGCGGTTCCGCCCTTAAGGGAAGGGCATAGAGCAGAAAAGTTGCCAAGAGCCAGAAAAATTTTTTCATTTCTTTTGAAGCCTTCTTTCGATCTTTCTGGGATCTTGTCGACAATCCAGGATGGCGTAAACGAAGATGGTGTCTTTTTCTATCTTGTAATAAATCGCATAAGGAAAACGGCGAGAAAGTATGCGATAAAAACCAAATTTTTTGGGATGTATCCCAGCATAAAACAACAAAGAATCGATATCAGAAAATAAAGAATGCAAAAAATACTCTCCTAGTCCTGCTCTTTGAGCTTCATAAAAGTGGTATCCTTTCCATAAATCTTCTCGAGCTGAGTTAAGTATTTTTATTTTAGGCATTTTTTAAAATACTGCGTAAAAACTCCTCTTTAACCTCCCTCCAGTCCCAGATTTTTTCTTTTCCCTTTTTCAAACGGTCCTCCCGTACCTTTAATTCCTCTCGGTGCCAATCCGGGGAGGGAATTTCTGTTTCCTGTTGAAGGAGATCGCTCCACAGCAGATCTAAAAGACGCAATTTTTCTTCTAGGCTTAACTGATGAAGGATCTCTCTCATATTGGCCTCCGGTGAGAGATTTTATTCCATTATACCTCTCAACTCCCTCCTCAAGGTCCGGAAAAAGAGGATAAAAAGGAAGATGGCCCCCAGGAGGGCCCAGTAGTAGGTGCGACGGAAGGTATCTTCAAAGGCCCAGCTTGCGGCGTAAAGCCTTTCCACTTTGAAAAAGAGGGCCTGGGCCTTGTGTAGGGCCAGCCCGGAGGGAAAAAGGGGCTCAAGAAAGGCCTTTCCCTTGCGGATGACCCCTTCCACCAGCACCGGATTCTGAAGAGCGGTAAGCTCCTGAAAATGAAAGTCCGTGCGGTAGGTGAGGGTGTTGGTGGCCAGCGCTGTACCGAAGGAGCCTCCAATAAAGCGCTGGTAATGGAGCAGTACTACCCCCAGACCGGTGCGTGGTCCGAGACCCGAAAGGGTGATCCGGGTGAGGGGAGGGAAGAAGGTCCCCATGGCGATCCCTACAGGCACGGTGTAAAGGGCCGCAAGAAAGGCCGGGGTGTAGTAGTTGAGGCGCGGAAGGAGGAAGAGGGAACAAACCGAATAGATAAGAAAGCTCGTCATAAGGAGGTATTCCGGCCGGAAGCGGTCGCTCAGGGCCCCGGAGATCACGGAGAAGAGCCCGATGAAGGCCGCAAAGGCCAACATGTGGAGCCCGGCCTGAAAGGTGGTGAGCCCCTTGAGGTTTTCGTAGTAGAGGGGGAGGAGGTAGAAGACCTGGTACATGGAAAAACCCAGGACGAAGAAGTGATAGGCCATGGTGAGCCCGAAGGTGGGAATGAGGTAGATGGAAAGATCAAGGAGGGGCCGCCGGGAGAGAAGTTCGCTCAGGAGATAGGCCAGGAGGGAGAGCGCGGCCACGAATCCCAAGAGCCCGATGAGACGCGACTGGAACCAGCCGAGTTGCTGCCCCTTGGCCAGAAGCACCAGGAGCGAAACGGTGAAGGTGGAAAGGAAGATATAGCTTACGGGGTTGAACTCGAAACGGCCGGTCCTTCCGATCCCCCGGGGGAGGAAAAAGAGCCCGGCGAGGATGTTAAGAATACCCACGGGGAGATTCACATAAAAGACCCAGCGCCAGGAGAGGTGTTCGGTGAGAAAGCCCCCCAGCGTAGGCCCCAGGGCCGGGGCGAAACTCACCCCCAGACCAAAGATTCCCATGGCCAGGCCGTGTCGCTCCCGGGGATAGACCGCCAGGAGGATAGTCTGGGCCGAGGCGGTGATGAAGGACTCTCCCAGGCCCTGGGCCGAGCGCCAGAAGACCATGGAGGCCAAGGAGTGACTCGTCCCGCACATGGCGGAGGAGAAGGTGAAAAGGGCCAGGCCGAAAAGAAAGGTGCGGGCGTAGCCGATGGCCCGGGCCAGGGAGACCACGAAGATGAGGCCCACCGCAGCCGCGGTCATGTAGGCGGTGACCACCCACTGGATGCCGTAAAGGTCCGTGGAAAGGGGGCCCATCATCTTGGGGACCACCACGTCCACGATGGTGGTGTCCAGGATGGCCATGAAAAAGCCGACCATGACAATAAAGGTGATGAGCACCCGATCCAGGGTGGACACGGGGTAATAGAAATCTGCGGCTACCGGAGACTCGGCCATGGTCGCAGGGAACCCTCCCTCCCCGATAGAGATTCGTTAAAGCTTAGGGGCTTTCAGCTCCCGGCGGATCTCCACTTCGCCTCCCAGACCCACGCGCAAAAGCTTTACCGGCCCCTGGGTAATACGGATCTTCACCGGGACCCTTTGGGCCACCTTGGTGAATTCCCCGGCGGAGATGTCCCGGGGAACCAGGGCGAACTTGGCCGCGGTGGCCGGAAGCACCGCGGTGACCACCCCGCGGAAATCCACCCCGGGATAGGCATCGATGCGGATGCGGGCCTCACAGCCGGGCCTCACCCCCCGGAGCTTGGTCTCCTCCAAAAGGACCAGCACATAGAGTTTGGAAAAGTCCACCACCGCATAGACCGGCTCCCCTGGGCCCACCACGTCCCCCACGGCGATGCCGACCCTGCCGCGGCCCAGGGCCGGAAATTGAAAAAAATCAAAATAGTCGCCGCCCGTCTCATCGCAATAAATACTTTTGCCGGCAATATCCAGGTTCTCGATTTGGAGCGGTTTTTGCGGCAGCAGGTTTTGCTGAACCTCCATGGCCAGGCCCATGGCTTCCTTGAGCCGGATCCGTTCTTTTAGCTGCAAAACCATCGTGTTGAAGCTTTGGATCAGCTCGCTGACTTCATCTTTGGTTTTCGGAGTCGCCAGAGTGACAAAATCCCCGCGTGCCACCTTGTGGGCCGTGTCGGAAAGAGCCCTGATGGAAGAAACCGTGCGGCCCATGACCAGTCTGATCAACAGTACGATCATGAGGATAAAGGCCGTGCCGGTGATAAAATAATACAGGCGAAAGCGCAGAATCGAAGCCAGGATTTGCTTACCGGGTGCAATCATGATCAGGGTCCAG
>QOAM01000080.1 GCA_003978075.1 Thermodesulfatator sp.
GGCCCTCTCCGCCGCCTGCCTCCGATAGCTCACCCTGCGCCTCCGGGAGGGGTGCTCGAAATCGGCAAGATTGCCGAATCCGAGCACCCCGGAAAGGGGACTAGCCCGCCAGCTCCCTTTTCACGCTCGCCAGCACCTTCTCCCGCACCTCCGGGTCCTCCACGGCGCGGGCCACGGCCCGGGCCACCTTCTCGAAGATCTCCTCCGTGTGCCGGATGAGTTGCGTCCGGGTGCGCTCCACTCCAGCCGCGGCGCGGCTCATTTGGGCCGCCGAGCGCAAAAGATCCAGGAACAGCCGCAGCTTGTCTGGATCGATCTTCCCGTTTTCTCTCCAGGAAACCAGCACTTGCATGAGAAGCCCGTTGGCCATGGAGGCCAGCACTTGACTCTGCGTGAGGAGGTCCAGGTCTTCGTCCGTGATGAGGCCTGCGTCCTTGAGCTGAAAGAAGGGCTTTAGTTTCTGGAGAAAGCGATGGATGGCCGAACGGCTCGGGGCCTCGGGAAACTCCATCTGGAGGCTCTGGGAGATCTCGTCCAGGGTCTTGCCCTGTCGCCAGAGTTCTACGGCCTTGCGAGCGGCCTCTGGTGTAGTCTCCAGTTTGGCGCGCCTGGGCATCAGGATAGCCCCTCCAGCATGACACCCGCGTCCAGCATCTCCCCGGAAAGAAGCGCCTTGCCCTTGGGGGTGATCACGAACTTGTCCACCCGGTCCACCGGGGCCGGAAGCTCCACTCCCCGGGCCTCCACATATCCCCGGTCCATGAGCCAGCGCAGCTCCTCCAGCACCGAACGCGTGCAGATGAAGATGCTCCAGTCCGCCAGCAACCCCTCCAGGAAGGCTGCGGTGGCCCCGTCCGGGTAAAGCTGGTCCAGGAACTTGAGAATCAGGCCCCTAATTTGTCTCTTTAAAGAGCGCACGGACGGCCTCCTTGAGCTCTCTTATTTCCGTCTTGAGGCTGGCCTCCATCTTGTTGTGGAAGGCCAGCCACTCGTCGCGCCGCAAATATCGCTCCGCCACCTCCACCTTGAAATTGCTCAGGTGCTCCTCGATCTTCTCCAGGCGCTCTCCTACCTGCCCAAAGGCCTCCTTGAGGTCCTCAATGGCCTTGTAGTTCAGGAAGAGCACCAGGAAAAAGAGCACGAAGCCCGCTATGGAGAGGAAGGGATGTACCAGGTAGGGCAAGGCCTGATCCATGTCCTGTCCTCCTCAGGGCACTAGGAGCACCGGGACGGTGAGCGGGCCCAGGTGGTAGGCCTGCTGGAAGGTCCCGCACACCGTGACCTCCTTGCCCGAAGGGGGCACGCTCCCTTGGGTGACCACGTGGAGCACCGCTTGCGACCGGCCTTCCAGGCGGAAGTAGCCGGCCACCAGGGCCGAAAGAGGTCGGCCCACCCGCCCCTTGACGCAAATCACCTTCCCGTTGAGGCTCCGAGCCCGGCTCAGCACCTCCTCCACCCCGTAGACCTGGTGGCGAAACTTGAAGTACCAGAGCCCCACGCCAGCCAGCGCCAGGGCCAAAACCAGGATCACTGCGGTGAGGGTCCTCATTTGAGCACCTCCAGCAGGATTTTGAGCGCCGAAAGGGCGCTCTTTCCGTCCTTGCTCTTCAGGCCCTCCAGCAAGCGGACCACCTTCTCCTGTTTAGCTGCCAGGGCCTCTCTTTCCCTCTCACAGCGGCCCTTTTCTACCCGGCAGAGGGAAAGCTCCAGTCTGGTCTGGGTGAGGGCGCTCTGCGTGGGGAGATAGCCCAGCCCAAAGCCCGCCAGAAAGGCCAGGGCCACCGAGAGGACGAGGATCAAAAGGCGGTTCCTGCGGGCCAGCTCCTCGCTCATTTCCACATCTCCTCCAAGAAAAAGCCCTCTATGCGCCGCACGTAATTTTGGGTCTCCTGCGGGAGTCGGGGCAGCGTGCGGCGGCAGTTTCCGGCGAAGGCCCGGCGCACCCGCCCTGGCCCGGCGTTGTAGCTGGCAAAGGTGAGGCAGAGGTCGTCGGGGTAGGGCCTAGCGCGCCAGCTCCGCCACAGCCGGTGGTCGTATCGGATGCCGCAGAGGATGTTCATCTCCGGATCGAAAAGCCTCTGGCATCCCATTTCTCGGGCGGTAAAGGGCATGAGCTGCATCACCCCCACCGCTCCCACCGGGGAGATGGCCCCAGGCCGGAGGCCAGATTCCACGCACCCCTGGGCCTTGAACCACTGCCAGGGGTAAAGGGGGAAGAAGACCGCCCCGTAGCGGGCAAAGTAGCGGTCGAAGCGGCCTGAGCAGGCCGCCACCCCTCCGGTGCCCGCCAGGAGCAAGACCACCACGAGACACAAAGCCCTCATCCCAGCACCAGGGCCAGGGCGATGGCCCAGGCCAGGATGGCCGCAGCCACCACCTTGGCCACCGCCTCGTTGTCTTCTCTAAGCTCGTGGGCGAAGTCCACCTCCGGGAAGATGAGGCGATCCAGGGCCTTTAAGAAGAGCCCCCCGGCCAGCATGAGAAGGAGCAGCGTAAAGAGCTTCACCCCGGCGTAGACCAGAAAGTTCATGATCCCCTCTCCTCAGGGTTTGCCGATCTTGGTCTGGGCCTTGAGGCGCCCATAGATGGCCAGCACCCCACCGATCACCGTGGCCACCGCCGTGGCCACCTGCACGGCCTGCTGCGTGAGAAAGCTCTGGGTGTCTGGCGAGACCTGGTGCCCGGCCAGGGCCAAGAGCCCGCAGGCCGCGGCCACGATCCCGCCCCAGATGGTCTTCGAAGCCCACCAAGGCTTGCCCTTCATTTCGGCCCTCCTCCCTCAAGCTTTTATCTCCTGCCCCGGCAAAACCCCCGCCAGGACGCAAGCGAAACCGTTCGGCGTTCCTTAAACTCCTGGCGCTTGCCGTCGTTCCACTGCGCCACCGGCCGGAAATACCCCACCACCCGGCTGTAAACCTCGCACTCCATCACCCGCGCTCTAACCCTCTCCATTGATCCGCCTCCTCAGGGCCCGGCTGGCCCCGAACTTGACCGCCTTCCGGGCCGGGATCTGGATGGTCTCCCCGGTCCTGGGGTTGCGCCCCCTGCGGGCGGCCCTCTCCACCACCACGAAGGAGCCGAACTTCCGGCCCAGGGGAACGATCTCCCCGGCGCAGAGGGCCTCCGCGGCCTCCTCGCAGAAGGCCTCAAGCACCTGCCGGGCCGTCTTCTTCGCCACCCCGGCCCTTTCGGCCACCCTCCGGACAAGCTCCTCCTTCCTCATCGCACACCTCCTTTTGTTTTTTCCTTTAGGGAGGAATCGAGAGGGGCAGGGGTGCTCGAAATCGGCAAGTTTGCCGAATTCGAGCACCCCGGAATCTTTCCG
>QOAM01000068.1 GCA_003978075.1 Thermodesulfatator sp.
CCCCCCCCCCCCCCCCCCCCCCCCCCCCCCCCCCCCCCCCCCCCCCGCTCTTCGTGCCCCTTTCTACGGCCTTCTTCCCCTTTAGCGTGGACTTCATCCGTGGGGCCGGGCTTATCATGGCCGTGACCAGTGCCTACTCCTCGGTCCCGAGCTTTGCCCGCAAGGGTCTGGCCAACATTCGGCTCATGGCCTCGGTAGGCTGGGTGGTCATGGTCTCCTCTATCATCGGAGGCTTCGTGGGCCTCTGGGTGAGCAACGCCTTCCCTAACGGTAAGTGGTATATCATCTTTGCTCTCGGTCTCATCCTTCTGGCGGTTTTTATCATCATGATCACCTCCAAGCGAGTGGAGTACCCGGAGGTAAAGGAGCAGGACGGGGTCTCCAAGGCCCTAAACCTTCGTGGAAGCTGGTACGAGCCCACCCTCGGGCGCATTGTGGAATACAAGGTAACCCGCTTCATTCTTTCGCTCTTTCTTTTTGCCGGTGTGGGCTTCATCGCCGGGATGTTCGGTCTCGGGGCTGGATGGGCCAACGTGCCCGTGCTTAACCTGGTTATGGGCTGCCCCATTAAGGTAGCGGTGGCCACCAGCATGGCTATCATCATGGTCAACGCTGCGGCCATCTGGGTTTACATGGCCAAGGGAGCTACGCTTCCCCTCATCGTGGTCCCTGCGGTCCTGGGGATCACCATCGGGGCCCGGGTGGGGGCCTGGCTTACGGTGCGGGTCAAGCCGGCCTTTATCAAGTACCTGGTCTTGGGCATCATGTTGCTGGCCGCCATTCTCAACGTCATCAAGGCCCTTAAGGGATTGCACGTAATCTAAAAATTTTGAAGGAGGTGTAACCATGGAAAACAAGGTCCAGATCGATCCGGTAAACGAGGCCTTTGCCCGAGCCACGGAGATTTCCACCTACATCGGGGTGGCGGTGATGATCATCTTCGGACTGCTTTATTTGGTGGGGCTTCCGGGTTTTGTGGACATGCGCCAGGCGGTGGACCACTGGCAACTTTCGGTAAATGAGTTCTGGCGCCAGGTCAAAGGGGCCCCCCTTTACGGCTACTCCTGGTTCCTCTCCCACCTCGGCAAGATGGACTGCTTGAGCATGATCGGGATTGCCATCCTCTCCTTCGTGCCGGTCTTCGGCTTTCTGGCCGCCATCCCCAAGAGTCGCTCCAAGGCCTACACCATCTTCTTCCTCATCCTGGTGGCGGGCTTTGTCTTCGCCGTGATCCAACCTATTGTTATGCCCAAGTAAGATCTTGCGGATCATGGGGGCTTGGCTCGGCCAAGCCCCAAAGAGGTCTTCAAAGAGTTAGGGCCCGAGAGGGGCCCTTATTTTTTTGACAAACAGCGCCTAATCTTAAAAAATAGGCCTAAGAGGACCAAAGGCAGTTCTGAAAAGGTCTGAGATTTTTTGGGGTCTTTCTATGGGACTGACCCAAAGGATCTTCCGGATCAATGAGCATGTGGTAAACGCGGTCCTGGCCATCCTGATCGGTTTTATCGGAGGGGCCGGGGCCATCCTCTTCCGCTTCATGATCAAGCTCTGTCAGGAACTCTTTTATCACGACGCCCGAGATTTTCTAATTTTTTACCATCAAGTGCCCTTCTGGCAGAAGCTCCTTTTCCCGGCGATAGCGGGCTTGATTATAGGGCCGATCATCCACTTCTTTGCCTGGGAGGCCAAGGGGCACGGGGTCCCGGAGATCATGGAGGCCCTGGTGGTGCGCGGGGGGCGTCTGCGGGCCCGTCTCACCTTTATCCAGATGGTGGTCTCCGCCCTGTGCATCGGCTCCGGGAGCTCGGTAGGGCGAGAAGGCCCCATCGTCATGATCGGCTCTTCGGCAGGCTCTATGGTGGGGCAGTTCCTCCGGGCTCCGGAGGAGCGCCTGCGTACCTTGGTGGGCTGTGGGGCTGCAGCGGGAATTGCTGCTACCTTCAACGCCCCTATTGCCGGGGTGCTCTTTGCGGTGGAGATCCTGCTTAACGATTTTCGTCTGGAGCGCTTCAGCCCCATCGTGCTCTCTTCGGTGGTGGCCACCGCCGTGGCCCGGCGCTATCTGGGAGACTTTCCGGCCCTAAAGGCCCCGGCCTACCACCTGGTAAGTCTTTACGAATTTTTCTTCTACGCCTTTTTAGGGCTGGCTGCAGGGCTTATAGCCCTCCTCTTCGTGGAGTTGCTTTACCGTTCGGAGGATTTCTTCGATGCCCTGGCCTTCCCAGACTACCTCAAGCCGGTCTTGGGAGGCCTCCTCATGGGGGTCATACTCCAATTTGTGCCCCATGTCTTCGGGGTGGGCTACGGCACGGTCAACCGGGCCCTCCTGGGGGAGCTCCCCGGCCGCCTCCTCCTCTTTCTCGTTTTTGCCAAGATTCTGTCCACCTCTTTGGTCCTGGGCTCCGGCCATTCCGGCGGGGTCTTCGCCCCCTCCCTTTTCATCGGGGCTATGACCGGGGGTTTCGTGGGCTCGGTGGTCCACACCCTTTTTCCCGGGATTACTGCCACTCCCGGGGCTTATGCCCTAGTAGGCATGGGAGCAGTGGTGGCAGCCGCTACCCACGGCCCCATCACCGCCATCCTCATTATCTTCGAGCTCACCGGGGACTACAGCATCATCCTGCCTCTGATGCTCTCTTGTATCGTGAGCGTCTTCGTGGCCACGCACCTTAAAGAGGGTTCCATCTACACTATTAAACTCATGCGGCGAGGGCTAACCCTCAAATGGGGCTGGGAAGAAAGGATACTTTCCAGCACCCATGTGGGAGAGATCATGACCCAGGAATTCGTAAGCGTGGGGGAAAAGACGCCGCTTCCCCAGGTGATCGAGGTCCTGGGCCGAAGCCCCCATTCCTATCTCCTAGTAAGCGATGCCGAGGGTAACCTCTGCGGAATTATCTCCTTTCACGATGTACGCAAGGCCCTGCTCCGGGATCGGCAGGAGGCCCAGAGGCTTACCGCCGGAGATATCGCTACCCGAGAGGTGGTGACCGTAACCCCGGAAGATACCTTGCTGACAGCTCAGCACCGTCTGGCTCGCCTGGGAATTTCCCAGCTCCCGGTGGTGGAAGCCGGAAGACCTGGACAGGTGGTGGGGATTATCACCCTGCGGGACATCCTCAACTTTCACGAAAAAGAGCTTCTCAAAAGACTCTAATCGTAAAGAGAATTTTGGAGGTGAAGGGAGGGTTTGGGGCCCCCAAGGAAAAAAGGATTTTTTAGAGGTGTCTCTAATCTAAGTTTGCCAGCTAAAAAGAGCTCGGGGGCATCTTTTTAAGAGGAATTTGGATGGAAAAGGGGGGAAAGC
>QOAM01000047.1 GCA_003978075.1 Thermodesulfatator sp.
AGGCTTTCAAATTTCCCGCGCAGGGTCTCCTCCGGACTCGCTACCCCATAGAGGGAAGCATATCTTTCGAGCCTCTCATGGAGGGCCTTTTTGAGCTCCTGCGGAGTTTCATGGGAGATCTCGTTGAAATCGAAGATGAGGACGGGGTGTTCCCGGAAGTCCCACTTGTCGTGGATGTAGAGGCCTTCAAAGAGCTTACGGTTTCCCCGAAAAAGCTCCTTAAGAGTGTTTACGGTGAGGGACTTACCGAAGCGTCGAGGGCGAGAGAGAAAGTAACAGCGCCCACCGGCAAGCAGACGGTAAATCCAGGGCGTTTTATCCACATAAACATCCCCGGACTCCCGGATCTGCCGAAAAGACGAGGTATCCAGCGGCAAACGTCTCATGGTAAAAGTGTAACACGAGGAGTGATTACACTTCAAATGAGAGTTTGAAAAAACTCAGGGGGTGATTCACTTCGGGTAAGGCGGATAGGGAAGAGGCGAGAGAGGGTTTATAGTAATATTCTGGGCGCTGAGTGTGGAGGGTTCAGCCTTGTTCTAAAGTGGTAGTCTTAGGTAAAATACCCCTGGAAGTGGCCTATCGTGCCACTTTCATAAGGCCTAGAGGTCTCCCCTAGAGATTAAGGGCTCTCGAAGGGGAAAGAGGGCCAAGAGGCCCTGAAAAAGGTTGATCGAGGAGGAGGGAATGATGAAGCCCAATGCACCTGACTATTATACGCGAGAAGAGCTGGAGGCCCTTCAGCTCCGGCGGCTGAAGGAGACGGTGACCCGGGCCTATCACCTGGTGCCCTTTTATCGGCAAAAATTTGAGGAGGCCGGGGTTAAGCCGGAGGACATCCGTTCTCTTGAAGATCTCCGGCGCCTTCCCTTTACCGTAAAACAGGACCTACGAGACCATTATCCCTTCGGCTTGCTTGCGGTGCCTTTAGATCAGGTGGTCCGTATTCATTCCTCTTCAGGGACTACAGGTAAGCCAACGGTGGTGGCTTATACCGAGCACGACATGCAGGTCTGGACCGAGGTTATGATGCGTACTCTTCTCATGGCCCGGGTGGGGCCGGGGGATGTGGTGCACAATGCCTACGGTTACGGTCTTTTTACCGGCGGGCTCGGCTTTCACTACGGAGCCGAGGCCTTGGGGGCGGCGGTGGTGCCCTCGAGTGTGGGTTTTACCAAGAGGCAACTCATGCTCTTGCGAGACTTTGGGGCTACGGTTATTTGCTGCACCCCCTCCTACGCCCTGCATCTGGCGGAAGTGGCCCAGGAAGAGGGGCTGGACCCCCGGAAGGATTTCCGGCTGCGGGCGGGATTTTTCGGGGCAGAGCCGGCCTCCGCCGGCTTGCGACAGGCGGTCTCCGAAGCCTGGGGACTTAAGTACTTCGAGGCTTACGGGCTTTCAGAGATCATCGGCCCTGGAGTGGCAGCCTCTTGCGAATATGAAGAGCTGCACATCTTTGAAGATCACTTTCTCCCGGAGATCATCCATCCAGAGACAGGAGAGGTTCTCCCGGAGGGAGAAGAGGGAGAACTGGTCTTTACCACCCTTACTAAGCAGGCCCTGCCCCTTATTCGCTATCGCACCCGGGACATTTCTCGCCTCTACCGGGAGCCCTGCCGCTGTGGGCGCACTATTCTCCGCATGGGCCGGGTAGTGGGCCGCACCGACGATATGCTCATCGTCTCCGGAGTGAATGTCTTTCCTTCCCAGGTAGAACATGTGCTCACCAAGGTGGAAGGGCTCACTCCTAATTATGTAATCGTGGTGGATAAGAAAGGGGTGCTCGATGTTTTGGAGGTGTGGGTAGAGGTGGACGAGCGTATCTTTACCGGAGACCTAGGCTCGTTGGAAAACCTCAAGCACAAGCTGGAGGAGGAGCTAGCCAATCATCTCTTCTTGCGGGCCCGGGTCAAACTGGTGGAACCTAAAACTCTGGAGCGTTCCATGGGGAAGGCCAAGCGGGTAATCGACCGCCGGGAACTCGAGGAAAAAGTAGGGAGGTAGATCCATGCGCAGCCAATACGCCATTAAACAACTCTCCATCTTTCTGGAGAACCGCAAGGGGCGCTTGAAGGAACTCACAGAGATCCTTTACCAGGCGGGAGTGAACATTCGGGCCCTGGCCTTGGCGGAAAGCGCGGAGTTCGGCATCCTGCGTCTGGTGGTGGACAACCCCGAAAAGGCCCGTAGCGTCCTCTCCAAGGCCGGCTTCACCGTAAAGGAGCAAGAGGTCTTTGCTGTGGAGGTAGAGGATCGCCCGGGAGGCTTTTATCAGGTAGTGAAGCTCTTGGCTGAGGCGGACATCAATGTGGACTATACTTATGCCTTTGTGGGTGGGGGAGAAAGGGCCATTCTCCTTTTCAAGGTCCCGGACCAGGAGCTGGAGCGGGCTATGGAGGTGGTCTCGCGAGGAGGAATCCGCCTGGTAGAGCCTCTCTTTTTCTACGGCTCCTAGGCCTTTTCTCCGATAAGTTTTAAGAACTCCTCCTCGCTCAATATCTGGAGCCCGAGGGCCCGGGCTCGATCGTACTTGGAGCCCGGGTTCTCCCCCACCACCACGTAATCCACATTGCGGGACACCGAAGAGGTTACCCGTCCCCCCAGGGCCTGAACGCGGCGCTTGGCCTCCTCCCGGGTCATGCTCCTCAAGGCTCCGGTAAAAACGAAGGTCTTGCCCTCCAAGGGTTTTTCCTCCGGGGCCTCTTCAGCTGCCTCTTCTTCGAAGGTAAGGCCTGCCTTCAACAGCTTTTCTAGGACCTGAAGATTTCTTTCATTGCGAAACCATTCCCATACCGAACGGGCAGCCTCTGGACCGATCCCGGGAATACTCATCAGATCTGCGAGGGAGGCCTTTTTGAGGGCCTCTAAGCTCTTAAAGTGTTGGGCTAAGAGCTGAGCCGCCACTTCTCCCACATGGCGGATTCCTAAGGCATAAAGAAAACGGGCCAGGGTGGTCTTTTTAGAGCGCTGAATAGCCTGGTAAAGGTTGCGGGCTTTTTTGAGGGCAAAGCCCGGAAGCTGTAAGAGGTCTTCCACTTTCAGGTAGTAGAGGTCCCCTATATCCTGGACCAGGCCCCGGTCCACGAGGGCCTCCGCCACTTTGGTGCCCAGACCCTCGATGTCCATGGCCCCCCGGCTGGCGAAGTGCAGAAGGTGGCGAACTAGTTGGCCGTAGCAGCCGCGGTTAGGGCAGCGCCAGACCGCCTCTCCGGGCTTGCGCACCAGCTTGGTCCCGCAGACCGGGCAGTTCTCCGGCATAGTGAAGGGCTTTTCTTTCCCGGTACGGCGCTCC
>QOAM01000112.1 GCA_003978075.1 Thermodesulfatator sp.
CCAGCGACGGACGGCTTTTCCTTTTCGATCTCGAGCGAGGCCGCCTTAAGACCCTGCTCTCTCTGGCCACCCCCATGGTCCTCGGGGACCTTCCGGTCTCAGCCTCTCTGGGTTACGGTCTTTTCGGTCCGGATGGTCTTCTCTATGTGGTTTCCGGGGAGAGCACCCTTCCTTACGGAATGCCCCTTTCCGTGGATCGTCCGGCCGGGCCTCACCCTGCGGCTCGCACTCTCTGGGCCCTGGATCCGGAAACCGGCCGGATCCTCTGGCGCTTTGTGAGCCCTTTCCGCCTTCAGGGTCTGGCCATCTCCGCCAACGCGCGCACCCTGGCCGCGGCGGCCGGGGCCTTCCGGCGCAGGGATGTCTCCGTAAGGCAGTTCGGGGTCCTGGTCTTTAATCTTCGAAAGAAGGGAGGCGGGCTTTCCCGACTTTCAGGCTATTTTCCCACCGCCGGGCCCTGCTTTTTCCACCTGGCCGTCTCCCCAGACGGCACCCTCGTGGCCGCGGTGGAGACCCCCTGGCGGGACGAATGGGGACGGCTGTATGGAAAGTATCGCCTCCTAGTTTTGAGGGGAGGCCCTGGGGCCTCCCCTGGCTTTTAAGCCGTCACCTCGGCAGGCTCAAGCTCGCCCTGGTAAACCTCGTGATAACCCTCAGCCAGCCTAGAGATACTGTGGTCTTCGAGATCTACCTGTGCCGGAAATGACCGTGGAGAAGTTCGTCCTCCTGGGGAGGATTCCCCATTACCGGCGTCTTCAGTTCTCAGTTCTTAGAGACCCGGAGGGATTAAGAGATAGCCGTCCGAAGTCTCCAAAAAGTGGGGGCTTATTCCTTGCGCCGGCGCCGCCTCCGAATTTTGCGATCTCGGCTCGTGCTGATGGGCCAGGACCGGATCCTGGCCCAGGGCCCACCGGAGGAGGTAATAGAGCCCCGAAGAGTGGGAAAGGTCTTCGGCATGGAAATACTTGTCCTCCGTAATCCCCTCTCTGGAAGACCCTACCTGATTCCCAAGGTCTAAAAGAATAGGGGGGGCCGACGCTTTAAAAAGGAGGGGATTTACGGGTAAAATGGGAGCCCTGGGGCCAGGCCCCGAAAGAAAACCAAGGGGGTGAAAATGGGCCTTACGGTTGCGGAAAAGATCATCGAAAAACATCTGGTGAAAGGATCCCTCAAGCGGGGAGAACCCATAGCCCTGCGTATCGACCAAACCCTCACCCAGGACGCCACCGGCACCATGGCCTATCTGGAGTTCGAGGCCGTGGGGATTGATCGGGTGCGTACGGAGCTTTCCGTCTCGTACGTGGATCATAATCTTCTTCAGACCGACTTTCGCAACGCCGATGACCATCGGTTTCTCCAAACCGTGGCCGCCCGCTACGGAATCTGGTTTTCCCGTCCGGGAAACGGGATCTGCCATCAGGTGCATCTGGAGCGTTTCGCGCGCCCGGGAAAGACTCTGCTGGGTTCCGACAGTCATACCCCCACCGCCGGGGGCTGCGGGATGATCGCCATCGGGGCCGGAGGGCTCGACGTGGCCATGGCCATGGCCGGAGAGCCCTTTCATCTGATAATGCCCCGTATCCTAGGGGTTTACCTTACGGGGAAGCTTCCGCCCTGGGTCTCGGCCCGGGACGTGGCCCTGTGGCTCCTTGGAAAACTTACGGTCAAGGGAGGCCTGGGAAAGATCCTGGAATATTTTGGTCCCGGGGTAAAGGAGCTTTCCGTTCCCGACCGGGCCACCATCGCTAACCTAGGAACGGAGATGGGGGCCACCACTAGCGTCTTTCCCGCGGACGAGACCACCCGGGCCTGGCTGCGGGCTCAGGGTAGAGAGGAACACTTCGAGGAGATCCTCCCCGATGAAGACGCCCGATACGACGAAGTAATCGAGCTCGACCTTTCGAGCCTTGAGCCCCTGGCCGCCTGTCCCTCCTCCCCGGACAACGTGAAACCTGTGGTGGAGATCGCTGGACGCCCGGTAGCCCAAGTGATTATAGGCTCTTGCGCCAATTCCTCCCTGCGGGACCTCTTGGTGGTCTCCGAGATCCTTTCCCGGCACCCGGTGCACCGGGACACCTGCCTGGAGATCAATCCCGGCTCCCTTCAAGTGGTGGAAAACCTTGAGGCCCTGGGAGCTTTTCGGCATCTGGTCCACGGCGGGGCCCGCATCCATCAGAGCGGGTGTTTGGGCTGTATCGGCATGGGGCAAGCCCCTCCTACGAAGGCTATCTCCCTGCGCACCTTTACCCGCAATTTTCTCGGCCGCTCCGGCACCCGTCCGGATTACGTCTACCTGGTCTCCCCGGAGACCGCGGTGGCCTCGGCGGTGCGCGGGGTGATCACCGACCCCCGGGAACTGGGCGAGTATCCGAAGATCAAACTCCCGGAGAAATTTGTCCTCAACGATACCCTTCTCCTTCCTCCCCTTCCGGAAGAGGAGGCCCGGAGGGTGGAGATCGTGCGCGGGCCGAACATCGTGCCCCTTCCCCGGTTCGATCCCCTGCCGGAGGACCTCGAAGGGGAAATCCTTCTCAAGGTGGGGGACAATATCACCACCGACCATATTATGCCCGCGGGGGCCAAGATCCTTCCCCTGAGGAGCAACCTTCCGGCCATCAGTGAATATGTCTTTTCAGCCCTAGATCCGGATTTTTCCCGCAAGGCCCTGGCCCTGAAGGAAAAAGGTCGGGCGGTGGTGGTCCTGGGCGGCGAAAATTACGGCCAGGGCTCTTCCCGGGAGCACGCAGCCTTGGCCCCGCGCTATCTCGGGGTGCGGCTCAAGATCGCCAAGAGTTTCGCCCGCATCCACAAGGCCAACCTCATAAACTTCGGTATCCTCCCGGCGGTGCTCGCCGATCCCGCGGATTACGAGCGGCTGGAGGCCGGGGACAAGGTGCATATTGCGGGAATCCGCAAGGCCCTTTCCCAGGGCCTCAAAGAGGTGTATATGGAGGTGGAAGGCCGAGGAGAGATCCCCCTGCGCCTAGAGCTTACCCAGCGAGACCGGGAGATCCTTTTGGCAGGCTGTTTGCTTAATCTGGTCAAGCCGTGAAGGGTAGAGGCTGGGGGAGAGGAGGCAATTGGTTGATCGAAAAACGGCGAGAAGGAAATCCCACCGGATAATATCCCCGTGAAATTCCGTCTAATTCTCCTTATCGCTTCGCTGATTGGCTTTTTGCTTCTTC
>QOAM01000001.1 GCA_003978075.1 Thermodesulfatator sp.
CCCCCAGGAGTTTTTCTCCTGGCTGTTTAAACATCTGGGGCTAGCTCACCGGGAAGTCCACCTCAAACACCACCCCGAAGACAAAGATAAGGCTCCGACAATTCCGGGCGATCAAGTTTGATATTCGAATTTTGAAACTTAAAGAGAAGTACCGGGGCGGAGGGGGAGGGATTCGAACCCCCGGAGGGCACTAAGGCCCTCAGCGGCTTTCAAGGCCGCCCCCTTCGACCACTCGGGCACCCCTCCCTTGTAAGATGCCTCTTCCCTGGATAAATTTTGCATCACAACCCTGAGGAGGTCAAATATGAGTCCAGAAGAACTCTTTGAGGAAGGAGCCTTTCTGCTCTTCAAACAACAGTTCGAAGAAGCCATTCAATATTTCTCCCGAGCCCTGGAGGCTGATCCCCAAATGACTAAGGCTTACCAAGCCCGGGCCGCGGCTTACCTCAAATTAGAACGCTTAGATGAAGCTGAGGCCGACCTTCAACAGGCTCTACAATTTGAGCCTAAAAACCCCCGCCTTTACTTCCGACTGGGACAGGTTTTCTATCGGAAAAGTCAACTTACCAAAAAGGAAGAAGAAAGGAAAGCCCTTTTAGAAAAGGCCTTGGAAATTTTTAATCAAGCCATCGATCTTGAACCGCTTTACGCTGCCGCTTTTATGGCCCGCAGTCAAGTATATCGAGATCTCGGAGAAGAAGAATTGGCGGATTTTGACTTAGACAAAGCCGTAGCTGTCCAACGAGAGACGGCGAAAGCCCGCAAGCTCGTAGATTTTTAACCAACCCTCTGGGGTAGAAGTTAAAGGGGTGAAGGGAGTTTCGTTCCTAACAAAAAGGGAACTTTTCTAGAGGGTTTCATTAACTTCCCAAATGCGTGTAGCCGTTGATACAGGGGGTACCTTTACCGATTTCGTGGCTGAAAGCCAGGGCCAGCTCTTCACCCATAAGACCTCCTCCGTCCCTGAGGACCCTGCACGGGCCATTCTTCAAGGATTGAATTGCCTCGCAGAACGGCTGGGAAGTCCTCCCCGAGAGGTGCTTCACGGAACCACGGTGGGTACCAATGCCTTTCTCACGCGGCGAGGGGCTCGGGTGGCTCTACTGACTACCCGGGGATTTGAGGGGGTGATCTTCATTGGCCGTCAAGCTCGACCGGAACTCTACAATTTTTCGGTAAAAAAGCCCCCTTCGGTGGTGGCCAAGAGTTTGGTTTTGGGAGTGCAAGAGCGTGTTTTAGCCGACGGAACCGTGGAGGTCCCTCTCACCGAAGAAGAAATAGCGCGGGTGCGTCTGTGGGTGAAAAAACACAAGCCACAGGCCGTGGCCATTTCTTTTCTTCATGCCTACGCTTTTCCGGAACATGAACGCCGTTTGGCGGAAAGATTAGCCGATCTTTCCCTCCATCTTTCCCTTTCTTCCGAGATTTGTCCAGAATTTCGCGAATTTGAACGTACTTCTACCACCTTGCTTAATGCTTATCTCGCCCCGGTGGTGGGGGAGTATGTGCGACGCTTGGGAAAAGCCCTTCCCAAGGTCCGCATTTTTATCATGCAATCTAGTGGAGGACTCCTTCCGGCAGAAGAGATCGAAAAACGGGCGGTAATGACCCTCCTTTCCGGGCCAGCCGGGGGGGTATGGGGGGCGCTGGCGGTGGCCCGCTCTCAGGGCTTCTCGAGAATCCTTACCCTGGATATGGGAGGCACTTCTACGGATGTGTCCCTGTGTGACGGAGCCCCTACTTATACCCACGAATACAAAATCGAAGGACATCCTGTAGCCTTACCCCTTCTGGACATCCATACCATTGGGGCTGGGGGAGGCTCCTTGGCCTGGTTTGATCCCGGAGGGGCCTTGAGGGTGGGGCCCCAGAGCGCCGGAGCGGATCCTGGCCCTGCCTGTTACGGACGCGGAGGCCGTAACCCTACGGTCACTGACGCTCACCTCTTTGTGGGCCGTCTTCTCCCTCACCGCTTTCTCGGAGGGCACATGCCCCTTCTTCCGGAGCTGGCCACTCGGGCCTTGATAGAGCTAGGACGTTCGCGGACTCTATCTCCAGAGGCCTTGGCCCTTTCTATCTTGGAGATTGCGGCCACTAACATGGAAGCAGCCCTGCGCAAGGTCTCTCTGGAGCGAGGTCATGATCCTCGAGATTTCGTGTTGGTGGCCTTCGGAGGGGCCGGGGGCCTTCAAGCTGCGGAACTGGCCGAGCGTTTGGGAATCTCTCGGGTGATAGTGCCCCGCCTATCTGGGGTCCTTTCGGCCTTGGGCATCCTTCTAGCTGAGCCCCGCTTTGATTTCACTCTGGGGCTAAGACCAGGACGCGATCCGGTCTCCTATCCTTTTTTGCGGGAAAAACTTTCAAACTTAAGGGATAGAGCCCTAGCCGAGGTTAAGGCCTTGGGCTTTTCGGAAAAGGATCTCGTGGTTACGGAGAAGGTAAACTTGCGGTATCAGGGACAGGCTTTTGAAATCACCGTGCCCTTGAGTCCCCGTTTGGTAGAGGACTTTCATCGTGAGCACCAAAGGCTTTACGGGTTTTGTTTGACAGGTCGAGCCCTTGAGGCTACGGCTTTAAGAATCACGATCTCTGTAAAGCGCCCTGAGCCGATTTGGCCACCTTTTGAAGGGGGGAAAAGCCTGCAAATCCGCGAAAAAACCGCTCTTCTCTTGAGTCCCAAAGTACGCGAGCAAGCCCCGGTTTACCTCTGGGAGGAGCTTCCCCCAGAGGCCGAGTTTCTAGGGCCAGCCTTGGTAGTGGGGGACTATGCTACCGTCTTTGTGCCTCCCCACTTTGCTTGCGCGGTGGACTTTCACGGAAATCTCCATCTTTATCCTTCTTGAGACCTAAGAAAATCCTCTAACCCAAGTTTGACGCTTGTCAAGGTTTGTGTGTCTGGACCTAAGAAGTCATCTTTTTCGTACCTCTCCCTGAAAAGATGCCTTAAAAATAGGCCACCTGCCTGTACTGCGTATTCCAGTTGACCCTCCTCCACTTACACTCCATTAGCTCCTTGGCCAACAACCCATACCGAAATTCCCTGTCCCTCTCCGAATGAAAATATCCCCCACAGGCCCTCTCCATATCCTCTATCTTCCGGTTCACCCCACCTTCCACCACATTGGTGGAAGAAAG
>QOAM01000119.1 GCA_003978075.1 Thermodesulfatator sp.
GTAGTAAGTAGTGGACTTTTGTTTTACCTCCTGCACCGGGTGGAAGTGGTTTTCCTGGCCGCAGCCCTACGTAGCTACTCTCCCTTATGGTGGATGGCGGGTTTTTGCGGTTTACGCGGCCTTTCAAGGGTTGAGCGTTCTGCGCCAGCAAATCATCTGCCAATACCTCGACTGAATCACCCCGGATTTTCCGGAGACTTCTTTTTGTGAGTCAGACAGTCCCCCTCCCGAGACCCTCGTAGTACCTTTTCTCATACTCCACCGGTGGAACATATCCCAAAGGCCCCATCAACCTGACATGGTTGTACCACCATACCCACTTCAATGTCTCGTATTCCACCCATCCTCCCCCATGGCCCCAGCCGCTTGATCACCTCCGTCTTGTAAAGCTCTATTACTGTCTCCGCTAAAGCATTATTGTAAGAATCCCCCTTGCTCCCCACCGAACTCTCTATCCCCGCCTCCCCTAGTCGCTCCGTATACCGAATCGATAAATACTGAACTCCTCGGTCACTGTGATGAACCAGACCCTCCCCCACCTCGCGCTCCCCTAAGGCCTGCTCCAAGGCCCCTAACGCTAAGTCCGCGCTCAAGCTCCCCGAAACCCCACCCTACTATCCTTCTCGAAAATGCGTCTATCACAAACAAAATCTGGGATTAAAAGTTGTCCAGTAGTACGAGAAAGCTTTAACTAGATGTAAAATCCTTTCCGGAGTTTTTCGGCCTCCACCCCGAAAAAGAGGGCCGCTTCGGAAAAGGCCGCCTTTACCGGCCCTTCGGGAAGCCCCCCGATCAAGGATTCCAGTTTCCGGGCCCGGTCTTCCAGAACTTCGGCCCGCCTTGGCTCGAGAGGCGGGATCCTCGGCGAAGCGTTCGAGTAGGGGCAGGACTTCCTCCACCAGATGAAAGGCCTGCTCTACCTGAGGGGTCTTCTCTTCGCTGAGAGCCTCCCGCAGATAGTTTTCAAAGGACTTCCCTACTTGGCCGGGCCGACGACTAGGGGTAGAATCAAAAAGGGTTCGGGGATCCCAGAAGATTTTCATAAAGACCTCCTGAATTTTAATCCTAAATAACTTTTCGGAAGAGGGCAAGAAAAGATGAAACGCCTGGGGGCGCTCCTTCTCCTACTGCCTCTGCTTACTGGTTGTGGGGCGGCGTTGGTGGCCGGAGGAGCTACCGCGGGCTACAAGGTAATCACCGATCCCCGCTCCGTGGGGAGACAGTTCGACGATGCCACCATCACCACCAAGGTGAAACTGGCCCTGCTCAGGGATCCGGTGACCAAGGCCCGCAAGATCGATGTGGACACGGTAAACGGGGTGGTAACCCTCACTGGAGCGGTGGAAACCGAGGCTGAACGCCGAAGGGCCGAGGAGGTGGCTCGCTCCGTATCTGGGGTGCGGGCGGTGGTTAACAACCTGCGAGTGGAGAAACGAAGTTTCGGACGGTTCTTGGATGACAAGCTCCTTACCGCTCGCATCAAGACCAAGCTTATCGCCGAACCGGGGGTCCGCTCCCTTTCCATCGATGTAGATACAGTAAATGGGGTGGTGACCCTCACCGGAGTAGTTCCTAATAAAGAAGTGCATCAGAGGGTGATCGAGATTGTGCGCACCACCAAGGGGGTGCGCCGGGTGATTGATAACCTCACCGTTCAGGGAATGAGATAAGTAAAATATATAAAAGGGTGGAGGCTTCGCCCCCAACGAAAAAGCTTTTTTGTAGAATTTTCATGTCTGTCTATCCAGAGACCTTTGAGGTCATCGTCATCGGAGCTGGGCACGCCGGGATCGAGGCTGCGCTGGCGGCTTCCCGGCTGGGCTGCCGAGTTTTGGTCCTCACGGTAAATCTCGAGCGCATCGGGGCTATGAGCTGCAATCCGGCTATTGGGGGGCTGGCCAAAGGGCATTTAGTGAAGGAGATTGACGCCCTGGGTGGGGAAATGGCCCGGGCCATTGACGAGTGTGGGATTCAGTTCCGGCGGCTCAATACTCGCAAGGGACCGGCGGTACGGGCCACCCGGGCCCAGGCCGACCGCATGCGCTATCAAGCCCGCATGTACCGGAGGCTTATTCGGGCCCCAAGGATTACGGTCAAGCAGGCCATGGTTTCCCGCCTCCTAGTAAAAGATGGCCGCATCTACGGAGTGGAGACCCGGGTGGGGGAGGTCTATCACGGAAAGGCCGTAGTGGTCACTACCGGGACCTTTCTGCGGGGACTCATCCACATCGGGCTTGAGCACTTTCCCGCCGGGCGCATGGGGGACCCCCCCTCCAATCGGCTCTCGCAATGTCTTAAGGAGCTCGGCTTCGAGGTAGGGCGCCTCAAGACCGGGACCTGCCCCCGTCTCGACGGACGAACCATTGACTATTCACGTCTTGAGGTCCAGTGGGGGGATGAGCCCCCGCCGCTTTTTTCTTTCCGTAACCGGGGGCGCCGTCCGCCTCTTCCCCAGGTGCCCTGCTTCATCACCCACACTACCCCCGAAACCCATGAGATCATTCGGGGAGGTCTGGATCGCTCTCCTCTTTTCACCGGGATCATTGAAGGAGTGGGGGCCCGCTACTGCCCCTCCATTGAGGACAAGGTCTTCCGCTTTCCCGACCGGGAGCGGCACCAGATTTTCCTTGAACCCGAGGGATTGGACACCATAGAAGTCTATCCCAACGGGATCAGCACCAGCCTTCCGGTGGATGTCCAGTGGCGTATGGTCCGCAGCATCCCCGGTCTGGAGCGGGCGGAGATCCTGCGGCCGGGCTATGCCATCGAGTACGATTACGTGAACCCCATTCAGCTCAAACACACCCTAGAAACTAAGCTCGTCTCCGGACTTTTTCTCGCCGGACAGATTAACGGGACTTCCGGTTATGAGGAGGCCGCGGCTCAGGGGATTATGGCCGGGATCAACGCGGCTCTCTATGTTCGGGAGGAGGAACCTTTCATCCTGGACCGGTCCCAGGCCTATATCGGGGTCCTTATTGACGACTTAGTGACCAAGGGCACCCGGGAACCTTACCGCATGTTCACCTCCCGGGCGGAGTACCGGCTACTCCTCCGGGAAGACAACGCTGACCTGCGGCTCATGCCGCTGGCCCGGAGGCTGGGCCTCATCTCCGAGGAGGACTGGGCCCGTTTTCAGGAAAAGAAGGCCCAGCTGGAGCGAGGTTTGCGTCTCCTCCGAGAGATGAAGGTGCGCCCAGAAAGGGTGAACGGTCTTCTCGAGGCCCTAGGAATCCCGCCTCTGCGGGAGACTACACGACTTTACGATCTCCTCCGACGACCAGAGGTACCCTTGGAAAAGATCCTTCCGGCCTTTCCCGAACTTCGGGAATTTTCCTCAGAGGTATTAGAGGAGCTGGAGATCGAAGTCAAGTACGCGGGCTATATCGAAAGGCAGCGGGCGGAGGTGGAGCGCTTCCGCCGGTGGGAGAACATGCCCCTTCCCGAGGACTTGGATTACTGGAAAATTCCCGGGCTCTCGAACGAGGTACGGGAAAAGCTCTCCCAAGTGCGGCCGCGTTCTTTTGGGCAGGCTCTGAGGATTTCCGGGGTAACCCCTGCAGCCATCGCCGCCATCCAGGCCTATCTTCGCAAACACGGCCTCCACTTTTTGAAAAAAGACTTCTGAGTTTTTCACAAGTCTTGGCAAAAAAACCTCAGATTCAGGCTGCGGCGGCAGCCTGCCGCCGGCCACAACACTTTTTATACTTCTTGCCGCTTCCGCAAGGGCAGGGATCGTTGCGTCCGATCTTCTGACGGCGGATGGGCTCGCGCTTGGGTCTTCTCTCGCCTTCGGCTTCTCC
>QOAM01000052.1 GCA_003978075.1 Thermodesulfatator sp.
CAACAAATTAAGGATTTGGTTAGGGGAGGGGGATAAAAGAGAAAAATCAGGGGTGTTTCAAGGGGTTTTTAGGGCGGGAAGGCCCACTTTATACTCGGTGGCCCCTTTTAACTGTCAAACTCGAGTTTTAATTGAATATCTCCCTCAAAAACTAAGTTATTGACTTTTAGCCAATTGGCTATAAAAGTTAGAAAACTTTGGAGCTAAGCTAGAAAAAAACAAGTTCCCTCAAAGGAGAAAGAGATGCTGTTGGTAATTGCCGCGCTTATTTTGGGGTTAGCTTTTATCTTTTCTATGCTCGGTCTGGGCGGGGCTATGCTTTACATCCCTGTCTTTCACTGGTTCGGCTTCAACTTCAAAACGGTGGCTATTCCCACGGGACTCTTTCTCAATGGAATCACAGCCCTTTCTGCCGCTACTTATTATCTGCGTCAGAAGATGGTGGATGTGAAAGGCGGATTGCCCCTGGTAATTTCCTCCTTTATCGGAGCCCCCGTAGGGGCCTGGGTTACCCGCTTCGTACCCACGAATACGCTCATAATCCTATTCTCTATCGGCATGGTCGTAGCAGGAACAAAGATGATCCTCAGCTCCGGCAAGGCCGAGCCTAAAGAATTGCTCCCCTTTCGCACCCGAGCTCTCATTACCGCCGCCTCTGGGCTTTTTATTGGATTTATTGCCGGCCTGCTGGGCATAGGTGGTGGATTCCTTTTTGTGCCCGTTCTCATCGCCATTGGATATCCCACCAAAATAGCCGCAGCCACCTCTTCTTTCGTAGTAGTCTTTTCTTCGTTTTCTGGTTTCATGGGGCACGTAGCTGAGGGCCACTTCCATTTGCCCCTCCTCATTTATACCACCATAGCGGTTATCATTGGGTCACAGATTGGGGCCCGGGTGATGAAAGAAAGGATGAAGCCTAAGTGGATAAAACAGATGTTTGGAATTCTCTTAATTGCTGTAGCTATAAAACTTTCCTGGCCTTATATGTCAAATATTTTAAGGAGGTGAACTCATGAAACCCGAACAGATTAAAGCCATGGAGGAATTGGGGGCCAAGGGAGCGAGATGGGGAGAATTGTGGGATGTTTATCTCCGAGCGGCCTTTTTTATGCATGGCCATGTTTGCGGAGGAATGCCCTTAGGCTTCCGGGCGGGGGTGGTGGCCCTGAAGGCCCTCAAAAGCGAAAGGGAGTTGAACATGGGAAAGGTGGTCTTTGTGGAGACCGGCACCGGACATGCCGCGGGGTGTTTCGCCGACGGGGTGCAGATGGCCACAGGTTGCACCTTCGGGAAGGGACTGATCGAGCGGACCGGCTATGGCAAATGGGCTTTGGTGTTGGTGGAAAAAGACACTCGGCGGGCCGTAAGGGTCTCGGTTCGCCCAGAGGTCATGGAAGCGGCTTTTAAGTCTCCTTTCCTAGAAATGCGCCGCAAAGGGACTCCCCCTACCGAGGTGCCTCTGGAAATAGGGGTTGGCCTGGTGGAAAACCTTTTTCAGAAAAGTGACGAGCAGCTTTTTGTAGTCTCCGAGGTGTTCGAATATCCTTTGCCTGAAAAGCCCAAACCCACCTTTGAAATTGTCAAGTGTCAGCAATGTGGGGAGATGGTCGCGGCCAATAAGGTGCGCTTTAAGGAAGGCCAATTGCTCTGTATACCCTGCTCAGGCTACGGGGGCTAACTTTCCGTCAAAAATTAGAGTGGGAATTTGCAAAGGGGGGCGGGTTGTCCGCCCCTTTAAGTATTTCTTTTTATCTGCTAAAAAGGAGGGGATGGAAAGACGCAGGTTTTATCGAGTCCTTTTCCCGGCAGAAGTCACGGTCCTCTGGGGCGAAAATAGCTTTTCGGCCCAACTCAAAAATATAGCCTATGGAGGGGCCTATTTGATTTCGGAAAGGCTCCCTCCGGTGGGTACCCGTATCCGGTTAGTGATAACCCTAGAGGGAATGCACTCGCCTCCGGAGATACGCTTTTTAGCAGAGGTAGTACATCACGGGAAAGACGGTTTTGGGGTTAAACTAGTGGCTATAGATTTAGAAAGTTTGGCCCATCTTCGGCGTCTCCTCTATTTCAATCTCCCGGATGCTGATCAAGCGGAGCAAGAATTGCGCGATCTCCTAGGAGATGCGGCACTTGAATTTTAAGCTCGATTTAAAAACCACCAAATTCTTCAGAGGTCTCATCCAGATCTTTTAGGGGACAAGATTCACAGTAGGGACGGCGGGAAAGACAGTAATGTTTTCCACAGACTACGAAGAGGGCGTGATATTCGTTGTAAAGAGAAACCTCTAAGGGAAGATTTTTCATAAAAAACTCTTGGATGTCATGGTAGTCCGCCTCTTCGGTCACTAGACCGTGGCGTAAAAGGATGCGTCTGGTATAGGCATCCACCACGAAGACCGGGCGCTCAAGGGCGTAAAGGAGAATGCTGTCCGCGGTTTCCGGGCCGATCCCTGGAATTTCTAGAAGCTCCCGGCGCAACTCCTCCGTATCTTTTCCCCGCAGGTTCTCAAGATTCCCTTCGTAGTTTTCCAGCAGCCACTGCACGAAAGCCTTGAGCCTCCGGGCCTTCACCCGAAAATAGCCCGCCGGGCGGATGAATTCCGCAAGTTCCCCTTCCGAGAGTCTGTAGAGGCCCTCCGGCGAAAGGAGCCCGTGGCGTTTGAGGTTTCCGATGGCCCGCTCTACGTTGCGCCAGTTGGTGTTCTGGGTGAGGATAGCCCCCACACAAACCTCAAAAGGGGTCTCCGCCGGCCACCATTTTTGAGGGCCAAAGTGTCTGTAAAGCCTCTCAAAGATCTCCTGTAGGAGGCGCGTGTAATATCCCTTGCCCAAGACCATCTGAGACCTCTCAGAAAGGCCCTTTTTCGTTAAAAGCTCCCTCCCCAAACCCTTTACCCTCAAGTTCTAAGAAATTCTGCCTTTTCGAAGGTCCTTTTTATCTTTCGGGGAGGCGGAAGGCCCGGGGGCCGGAGGGGGTGTCCACCACTAGATAGCCCTCGGCCCGCAGCTCCTCCCGGATGCGGTCCGCCAGTTCGTAATCCCCCCGACGGCGGGCCTCCTCCCGGGCCTGGA
>QOAM01000024.1 GCA_003978075.1 Thermodesulfatator sp.
TGAGGGGGCTCGGCCTGAGAATAAGATAATTGGGGGCTTCGCCCCCAGAGCCTTCAAAGAAGGCTCCAGAAGAGCGAATTTTTTGAAACAACTAGAAGATGAAGGCTACGAGCCCTCAGGGGGGCTCGGCCTGAGAAAAGATAAAAAAGGGGTTTGGGGGCTTCGCCCCCAACGTCATGGAGAGAGAAAGACTGATCAAAGAGGTGTGGGAGCTAGTGGAGCCGGTGGTGCTGGCCCGGGGGCTCGAGCTGGTGGAGATAGAGTGGCAGCGGGAGCCCCGGGGCTGGGTCCTCCGGATCTACATTGATAAGCCCGGGGGGGTCACCTTGGGAGACTGTGTGCGGGTGAGCGAGGTGGTGGGGGATCTTTTGGATGCCAAGGATCTCATCCACCATTCCTACCACTTGGAGGTCTCTTCTCCGGGGATCGAACGCCCTTTGCGCAAGAAGGAAGACTTCGAGCGTTTCGCCGGGGACCGGGTACGCGTTGTTCTGAGGGAGCCCCTTTCCGGGCGCAGGGCCTTTACCGGGATCCTCCGGGGCCTGGAAGGGGACCAGGTAGTGCTGGAGCTGGAGGAGGGAGAGGTGCGGCTACCTTATACAGGGATCAAAAAGGCGCATCTTAAGCCGGAAATATCTTTCTGAGGGAGAGCGCCATGGCGGAAGATGTACGCAAGATCGTGGAGTTAATGAGCAAGGAGCGAGGGCTTCCCAAGGAGATCATCGTCTCGGCCCTGGTGGAGGGCATGCGGACCGCGGCCCAGAAGCGCTTGGGACCGGAAGCGGAGGTGGAGACGGTTTACAATGAGGAGAAGGGCCAGATCGAGGTCTATCGTCTTTTCGAGGTGGTGGAGGAGGTCCGCAACCCGGCGAAAGAGATTGCGCTAGCCGAGGCCCGCAAGAAGAATCCGGCGGTCCGGGTGGGAGATGTGATCGGAGAGCCGGTGGATGTGCGGGGCCTGGGGCGCATCGCCGCCCAGCTCACCAAACAGATCCTCACCCAGAAGATCCGCGGGGCCGAGCGAGAACTCATCTACGAGGAATATAAGAACAAGATCGGAGAGATCGTAAGCGGTTTCGTGCATCGCTTCCAGCGCCGGGATGTCATCCTTTCTTTAGGACGGGCCGAGGCCCTGCTGCCGGAAAGGGAACAGATTCCCACGGAAAAATACCACCGAGGGGAGCGCCTGCGGGCCCTTCTTATCGAGGTGCGCAAGAGTGGAGACCCCCAATTGGTGGTCTCCCGCACCCATCCCGAATTCCTGAAAAAGCTCTTTGAGCGCGAGGTGCCGGAGATCCGGGAGGGGATCGTCAAGATCGTGGCGGTGGCCCGGGAACCCGGACGAAGGGCCAAGATGGCCGTGATCTCTAAGGATCCAGACATAGATCCCGTGGGGGCTTGTGTAGGTCTCCGAGGATCCCGGGTACAGGTGGTAGTCCAGGAGCTTAAAGGGGAAAAGATCGACATCATCCCCTGGGATCCCGATCCGGCCAAGCTGGTCTATCACGCCCTTTCTCCGGCGGAATGCACCCAGGTCATCGTGGACGAAGAGGCCAAGACCCTGGAGGTCATTGTTCCGGACGACCAGCTCTCCTTGGCCATCGGCCGGGAGGGACAGAATGTGCGACTGGCCTCCAAGCTCCTCGGCTGGCGTATCGATGTTTACAGTGAGACCCAATGGGCCCGGCGCCAGGACCCGGAATTCCTCAAGATGCTGGAGATAGAGGGACTCTCGGAGGAGGTGGCCGGACGGCTTTACGATCAGGGGATCAACCGTCTGGAGGTCTTGGCCTCGGCTGAGCCGGAAAAGGTGGCAGAGCTGGGCCGGCTCAAGCTCTCCGAAGCCGAAGAACTGGTAGCCCGAGCCCGAGAAAAATTAACCTCAGGGGAAGGTGAGTCGGGGTAAACATGTTCCTATACGCATGTGTATTTTTTGCGGGAAGCGTCTTCCGAAGGGGACCCTCTTGCGTCTGGCCGTGGACGAGGCCGGCCAGGTGGTGGCTGACCCGGAGCAGCGGCGTCCAGGACGGGGAGCCTATCTCTGCGGGGAGGAGGCCTGCTTTCGCCGCCTGTTTACCCTTAAGGGCCGGCGCCGACTGCTCTCCGCCTTTCGCGGCAAGGCCCGAGGAGTTTCCCCGGATCTCCTGGAGAATCTGGCGAAGCGAGGAGGCTTGAAGGAGCATGAGCAAGATCCGCATCTATGACCTGGCCAAAGAGATGGGTCTCGGTCCCAAGGAGCTGGCCGAAAAAGTAAGGGCCATGGGGATCGAGGTCAAATCGCACTCCTCCACCATTTCCGAGGAGGAGGCCCAAAGGGTCCGGGAAACCCTGGCCCAGGAGGGAAAGAGCCCCTCCAAGGAGAGCCCTTCCGCAAGGCCCTCTTCGGAAAGCGCGCACGCGGTGATCTTTAGGCGGAGGGAGGAAAAAGAGGCCCGTCCCAAGCGTATCAAGCTCAAGATCCGCACCCCCAAGCCCAAGAAGGAGCCTGAAGAAAAAAGAGCCGAGGAGGTCAGACCGGAAGAGCCAGCAAGGGTAGTTGAAGGTAGGGAGGAAGTCTCTGCGGCGGAGACTCCTGCGGAAGGAAAAGAGACCCTAGAGCTTAAGGCCCGGATTATCACCCGGGTGGATACAGAGGTCATCGCCCCTAAGCCTAAGAAGCGGGTAGTTAAGGATTTCAAGCCCCGGCGGGCTGCCCCGGCTCCTCCGCCTCCTCCGGAGGTTAAAGAGGAAAAGAAGGCTGGCAGGAAAAAGCGTGAAAGGCCGGATTTCGAAGAGAAACCCAAAAAAGGCAAAAAACGGGTAGCTGCGGGGCCTAAGAGCGAACGGGAGGAGATTCAAGAGGAATTGGAGCTGATGGAGGAGCTGGAGAAGGCCCCGGAAGGGCTGGAGATGCTTCCGGAGGAGACTGAGGAAGCCCCTCCGCGCAAGGCCAAGACCCGGGAGGAGGTCGCCGAAAGGCCCCCCACCCTTCCCCCCAAG
>QOAM01000071.1 GCA_003978075.1 Thermodesulfatator sp.
CAGAGCATGAGGTTCGCGGGTTTGATATCACGATGGATAATCCCGCGGGCGTGGGCCTCGCCCAGCCCCTTGAGCACCTGAGCAGCGATCGGCACAAAATCCGCCACCGTCAGCCGGCCCTTGCGCTTGACGTAGCGCTCGAGGGTTTCGCCGGCGACGTACTCCATGACGATGTAAGCACGTCCGTCGAACGATCCGTAGTCATGGATCGCGACGATGTTCGGGTGTTGGAGGGCGCTCAGGCCCCGGGCCTCGCGTTCCACCGTGACGGGAAAGATTAGGGCTCCCTCCCAGACCTCTTCGTAAAGGAAGGGCCCCTCGGCTTCTTCCTCCAGGGCGAAAAACCGCCCCTTGGTCGTGCGCTCCGCGGAAAAGGTGGCGGAGATCCCTCCACCAAGCGGGAAACTCCAGGGCTCAGAGAGCGCCAGCCCCAGGCGAAAACTGGCCTCGAGCATCTCCGCCAGGAATTCTCCGTCCCCGGGCCCCTGGCCGGTAAGGGCCACCCGCAGCCCCAACCTCGCGCTGTACCGCCAAAGGCCCTCCAAGAGGAGTTCCCTCTCCTGGGCAAACTCCAGGGCCTCCGGCGCCAGGACCACCGTGGGAGCCTGAAAATGCACGAGAATGGGGTTCCACTCGCAAGCCAGCCCCGTCCTCCGGTGGATCTCCGCCACCAGTCCCTCAATCAGACCCCGCAGCCCGTGCCCTAGCGCCGGCCTCTTATCCATTCCCTTACGATCTCCAGGATTTCTCGCTTGTCCTGCTCATCGATCTTGAGAAAGGGCCTTGCCGGAATGGTTACCGACTTCTTGCGGATAAAAAGGACCACCGGCTTGGCTCGACCGCGCTTGCGCGGCGGCTGCCCCATGATGGCCCCGTCCGTAAACCAGATCCTCCAGCCCGCCCGCCTCAAGCCCTCCAGACACTTCTCCGGGGTCTCCCCGTACCTGCGCATGAGGCGCCGGGTGTGCCACCCGGCGGGGATGGCGAGCTTTTTCGCTTTCTTCGGTTTCACCCGCCCTCCGAGCTGCTGAATCCGGGCGTAAGGCACGTTGGTGCCCCAGGCGGCAAAGTCGCGTCCGGCCCGGTGGGTAATGGAGGCCATGAGACGCCCGGTGTCCCGAAGGGGCGTGTCGTTTCCCTTTTTCCAGGCCCGGGTCAAAGGGGCGTTCGGCGGGGGCACCCCCTCCTTGATCCTCCGCACCGTGGAGGACTCCCCGTAGCGGGCAATCTCCTCCATGAGCTCCTGCAGGTCCTCTAGCCGCGCACGCAGCCGGCCCACGAAGCCTTCAAAGCTCTCGAGCCCCTCCACCTTGACCTGGGCCTGGATCATCTTCCCATCTCCTGGGCCAGAGGGCTTAGCTTCCCAGGCTTAACCCGGGCTGCCGCCGTGGTCCGCACGCCTTCTCCCTCCTCCCCCTCCACGCAGTCCCCCAGCACGCCCTCTAGTAACTCCCGCGCGTCCTCTTTTTTGTCCCGGGCCACCTTCTCGTTTTCCGCATACGAGTAAAGCTCGTAGAGGGCCCGCTTGAGGACCGCCTCCCGCACGATCTCGTCTTCCAGGTCCGGCTCGCGCCCACAGCGCTTGTACTGGGCCACCACCCAGGCCCGGGCCTTGACCAGGGCCCTTTCCGCCACCGCGTCCTCCCCATCGGTGAGCACCCGGTAGATCCGCGGGCTAAGTTCCGCCTTGAGCTCCTCCAGGGTCACCGCCACCGTTTGTCCTCCCTTCGGAGGGGTGCTCGAATTCGGCAATTTTGCCGATTCCGAGCACCCCGGACTCACTCATCAGGACAGCACCTGGGCCCAGCAGATGGCCTGCGGCACCGGCACCGGAAGCGGCTTCGACTGCGCGATGAGCTTGTAGCCGCTCGGATCGTCCGACTTAACGGGCTTTACGAACATGGGCGTGGCCTGGAGCCCGGCGTCGAGATCGTCAATGGCCAGATAGTAGAGCCGGTGCGGGGCGTCCGTGGCCACCATCACGATCTTCTTCTCGTCCACCGCCGGGACCTCCGTCCCGGCCTTGTGGTCCCGGTAGCTGGTGTTGAGGAGCTCGATCCGGAACCCGGCCACGTTGATCCCCTGGGCGTCCACCTGCGCGGAAAAGCGCACGTTCTCCGAGACCAGGGCGATAATCTTTCCGGCAAGGGTGGCGAAGGCCTGGGCCCCGGCGAAGATCCGAAGCCGGGCCCCGTAGCCCCGCGTGCGCCGGATGAGCGTGCTCATGTTCACCAGGTCCAGGAGGACGTCGGACATCTCCGCCGTGTCCCAGGTCTTGGGTGGGGTGTAGCTGAGCGGCGTGCCGTAGTCCACCTCGTAGTAGGTGTATCCGCCCTCGTAGTGCATGGGGTACTGGATCTTTCCGGTGAGGCTCTGGGCGCACATGGCCTCGGTGGTCAGCCGGATCATGCGCCGCATGTCTGCGATCTCTTCGGCCCGCCAGGCGTTAAGCCCCTGGGCGTTGAGCATCTTGAGGTTGTTGAGCTCCGCCGCAGAGACGTTGGTGGAGAGGGCTATCGGCTGCGGCTCGATGAAATCAAAGCTCAGAGTCCCCTCGTCCACATTGAGGGAAGGCGCGCCGCGACGCACCACCGGCTGGTTCCCGATGGTCTTCTCGATCTCGCTCCGGGCGATCACCGGAAGAGGCCAGGTCTGGCGGGTGGCAAAGACCGCGTCCATCACCGGCGTGGGCATCTCGCCCAGCTTTTGCAGGGTCTCGGCCACCGCCTTGGGGCTGAAAAGCTGTCTAAGGTTCACCTCGTAAGGCATTGCCTACCTCCTTTTCGGTCTGGGATTAGCGAACGAAGACGTGTTTGGCCCGGAGTTTGGCCACGGTGTCCTCGTCCACGGGGTTCGTCCCCACATTCACGTACTGCCGGACGGCCCGCCCGTGGATGAGGACCGGGGCCACGTCCTCGTGGTCGGTGTCCA
>QOAM01000044.1 GCA_003978075.1 Thermodesulfatator sp.
ATTCGGTTTATCACTACCCCTCATTCGGTTTATCACTACCCCTCATTCGGTTTATCACTACCCCTTTCGCCAGACAAAAGGGTCTGAAAGTCTTGTCTATCAAGAGTTTCGGAGGGAGGGGGTTTTCTACTCAATAATTATTCAATGAGTACTCAAAGAGTACTCATTGATATAAGCCTCGCTTTTTAAAAAGCGAGGCTTTTTAAAAGACGAAAAGGAAAGGAAGATTCCTCTTCCCGCTTTCGTGCTCGACGAAAAGGAAAACCCGGCTCAAAAAACGGTGTCTTCTTCTGAAAGTTCGTCTTCCGGAAGCTCGTCTAAGTAGTGGTGCTCACTCGAAGGCAAAGAGGAAGACTCGGCCAGGCTGTCTTGTGTCTTCTTCGTTTTTCTCCGCTTCGGCTTTTCTCCAAGCTCCCTCTGACAGAAAGCCCTCAGGGTCGAGTCCGCCACTTTCACTCCAAACTCTTTTTGCAGAATGCGCACGATTTGCTTGTAGGCGATCTTTTTTTCTCTTAGCGCCCGAATTGCTGGTTCAAGCTCTTCCAGAAGCTCGTATTTAGTTTGTGTCTTCCCTTCCACGATTTCCACTTTTCCCTCTCTAACTTTTCGCGCAAATTCTTCTGCCCTCTCGCGCAAACTTTGCTTTCTTTTCGCCATTTTCCTCTCCCGGAAGGTTTTGTTTTAGTGTAGCGCCTCGCTCGCTTGCCTGTCAAGGCTCTCCGCTCGCTACGCTTACGCTCCGCTCGCTCCGACCCTCCGGGCGGGCTTACGCCCGGCCTTGACAGGCGCTCGCTCGGCGCTTGTTTCTTTTTTGGACCTTCCGGGAGGGGAAAATGGGCGGTGTTTTTCTTTCCGGCTTGGTGCCTCCTCTACTCTTTCGGTGTGGCCCTACCCCTTGAGGTAGGCCTTGCTCTACAAAAACCTTGCTTTCTCGCTCCCTTTCGTCTATGCTATATTTGAAGCATTGGATATTTAACCCGCTATGCGTCTTTCAGACGCAAGCGGGCCAAAGGGGGCTACGCCCCCTTTGGAAACCCCCGGGAGGGCACAACATGGAAAAGAATTTCGTTAGCGTTAGGATAGAGCCGGTCAAAAGAGCCGAGGCAAAACACGAATTTGCGCACGACTTAAGAAAGAGGATACCGAGCTACGCCGATCCCAATTATCCGGGGGAGAGGGTCACGGTGCTCTTTTTGGCCGAGGGAGATCCGGAGAGCTGGCGAAGGGAGCAGGAGGAAGAGTATTACTCCTTTCTTCGTCCGGCGGGAAGAAGGACGGCGGAAGGGGAGAGAAATCTTAGCTACGTTCGGCTTAGAAAGGATACTCCTTGGGGTATCAGAGGGATTATCACCTTTGGGCAGGATGTTAACCCTGCACCGGAGGAGCTTAAGCATTTCGACCGCAAGGCGGAGGAACTAGTGAGAAAGATAGGCGAGCGGTGGGGGGTGAGAGTCCGCTATCTGGTTCGGCACAATGACGAAAGTCATGTTCATTATCATTTTTACTTGGACTATGTGAAAGCGGGAGGAGAGCGGACTTTACGCGAGGAGCTCAATCCTAGGGGCCGGGGCCGACAAGAGTTAAGGGAGCTCCAGGACCTAGCTGGAGATGTCTTTTCCTCTTTGGGCCTTCGTCGGGGAGTACGAAAAGAAGAAAAGCTCGCCTATTTGGACGAGCTTAAGAAGCTGGGCGTGGAGGAGAGTCTGCTTCGGCGCGTGCGAACGGCTGTCCTTAACTCCAAAGACCTCAAAGATTTGCACCGGACCCTCCAGGAAGACTTAGAGGAGAAAGAATATCTAGACTACTGCCTGTTAGCCATCAAGGAAGATTTGGCTGAGGGGCGGATTCCGGAGAAGAGCCACGTGGCCGTAGTTTCGGCGGAGATAGCCCGGAGAGATCCAGAGATGGCCCGACAGTTTCTTGAAGGCTACCGTGCTCTGGTGGATCTCCGGCTATCTATACGAGAGCTTTCTTCCCTTTCGTCGAGCATGGAGTACTTCACACGACTGGAGGAAGCCCTCCGGGAAGGGAAACCGGCCCCGGAACCTCCCTTGGAGGATGGGAGGCTTTGGAAGAGGCTCACGACCTATGTGAAGCGCTACAACAGGGCTCTTGAGGTTGGAGGGGAGGTTGTCAAGCAGGCTCAAAGGATCGAAAAGACCGTGAAAAAGCTAATGGCGGAGCTTCAGGCCAGAGAGCAGGAGGAGACCTTCCTTTCGGCGCAGAAGGAGGAATTGGAGTCCCGGATAAAGGTTCTCCAAGAGCAATTGCAATCCTTGGAGGAGAGAAGGAGAAGTTTTCGTCAGGAACTGAAAAGAGGAAAGGAGATTGAGGAGCTGGTGGAGCGCTTACACGGGAAGCACAGGGGCACTTTTAGGACTGACTGGTCGGGCTTCAAGAGAGATATAGTAGCTCTGCTTCGGGAAGCTATTTACGAAAGAGATAAAGCCCGGAGGGAGGCCTTGGAATTCAAACGAAAAGCCAAGCACTGGTTGAATTATTCTCGAAACCTGGAGAAGCGGGTTAAGGAGTTAGAGTCCGAGCTTTATGAAGCCAATCGGATTCTGAACGATCCCCAGGCCCTGGCCCGTCGCTACCAGGAGTTGAAGCAGGCCTCAGAACAGGTAATATTTACTCTCCATGGCCGGAAGAAGCCAATCGTAAATTAACGACACAGATCACCTCATACTTCTTTGCGCCAACTGACACATCCAAAGAGAACCTGCTTCGGGAAAATGTGAACGAAAAGAATATTCTTGTAACAGGAAACACCGTGATCGATGCTTTGTTCCTGGCATTAAATAAAATTAAGACCAACAAAGACCTTGAATCACAGATCATCAGCACACTTACAGGTCTCTATCCCTTCAGCCTGGAAAAGA
>QOAM01000115.1 GCA_003978075.1 Thermodesulfatator sp.
AGAGAATCACCTTACGCATGTCTCTCCCCCTTCGAGCTTTTTCTTCCTCATATCATCTTCCCAAATAGGCTTCAAGGACCGCGGGATGGTTCTGGACCTCCTCCGGGGCCCCCTGGGCAATGATCCGTCCCTGATCCAGGGCCACCACCCTCTGGCAGACCTCCACCACCAGGTTGAGGTCGTGTTCCACGAGGAGGATGGCCATTTCTTGGCTTTGCAGGGCGCGCAGATAAGTCCCCAATTCCCGGGTCTCCCTTTCGTTGAGCCCGGCGGCGGGTTCGTCCAGGAGGAGCACCTGAGGATTGCTGGCCAGGGCCCGGGCCAGCACCACCTTTTTCTGTTCCCCGTAGGGGAGGGTTTCAGCCGGAAGAAGGGCCTTTTCCGCAAGACCCAGGGAGGCCAAGAGCCGCAGGGCCTGCTCTCGCAGATAGCCTTCCTCCCGGGCGGTGCGGGGCAGATGAAAGAGGGCCGAGAGAAAACCCGCACGACGGCGGAGGTGGAATCCACAAAGGACATTCTCCAGCACGCTGAGTCCCGGAAAGATACGTATGTGTTGAAAGGTGCGCGCTAGCCCCCTGGCAGCCCGTTCCCAGGGGGCAAGGCCCTTCAAGGATCTTCCCCGCAGGCGGACCTCTCCTTGATCTTCAAAAAGGAGTCCGGAGACGACGTGGAGCAGGGTGGTCTTTCCCGCCCCGTTAGGACCGATGAGCCCCACGATCTCTCCCCTCCGTACCTCAAAGCTCACCTGGTTCAGGGCCACCAGCCCTCCGAAGCGCTTGCTCACCCCTTTAATCTCGAGCATGGCCTCCTCTTGAGCGCCCCCAAAGACCGCTCAGCCCCTCGGGAAAGAAGACCAGGACGGCCATGAGGAGCCCGCCGTAAAAGAGGTCCCGGTAGTCTTCCAGGAATTCCAGGAGATGAGGCAAGGGGGTGAGCACCCCAGCCCCGAAAAGCGCCCCCCAGAGGGAGGCCTTTCCTCCGAAAAGGCACATGGTCACCAGTTGCACCGAAAAGAAGATGTCGAAGGTCTTGGGGCTGATAAAGGATAGGTAATGGGCGTAGAGGGCGCCGGCCAGGAGGGCGCAGGCCGCACTCATGGCAAAGGCTAGAGTCTTGTAACGCAAAGGGGAGATGCCCAGGCAGGCCGCGGCCGGTTCCTCGGAAAGGGCCCGCAGGGCCCGCCCTTCGCCGGAGTGAACCAGGTTGAAGAAGAGATAAAGGACGCCCAGGCTCACGCCCCAGAGAAGGTAATAAAAAGGGAGATCCCCGGAAAGGGTGTAAGGCCCTAAGCGGTATGGGGGGATACCTGGAAGCCCCGGAGGGCCACCGGTGAGATCCTCGGCCTCCACCAGGAAGTAATAGATCATGAGGTTGAAGGCCAGGGTGGCCATGACCAGGTAATTTCCTCGCAGGCGCAGGATCACCCGTCCGAGGAGGGCGGCGAGAAGGGTGCCCGCGGCCAGCACCACCAGGGTGGCCAACACCGGTGGGAAGCCCAGCCGCAAGGAAAGAAGGGCCGAGCCGTAGGCCCCCACGGCCCAGAAGCCCGCATGCCCCAAGGAAATCTCTCCGGCATAGCCGATGAGAAGCACCAGCCCCGCCACCGTGAGCACATTGAGGGCCGTAAGGTTGGCCACGGTGAGGTAGTAGGGATTGCGCAGAAAGACGGGCAGGACCAAGAGGAAAAGGGTCAACCAGCCGAGCCGCCGGCGGTCGCGGGCCAAGGACTTCACGAAAAGCGCTCCCCCTCGCTTTTCCCGAGGAGGCCCCGGGGTCTCAAGGCCAGGACTGCGAGAAGGAGCCCAAAGGCGAAGACGTCTCGAAAACCGCTGGAGAAGAAGCCGGCTACTAAGGATTCCATAAGGCCCAGGAGGAGCCCTCCCAGCACGGCCCCGGGAAAACTCCCGTATCCTCCCAGGACTGCGGCGGCGTAACCCTTGAGTCCCAGTATCACTCCAGAGTCAAAACTCACCCCGGTGATGGGCACGATGAGGAGTCCGGCCACGGCCCCCAGGGCTCCGGCCACGAAAAAGGAAAGCCCGGTGAGGAAAGGCACCGGAAGGCCCAGCAAGGTGGCGGCCCGGGGATTAGCGGCTATGGCCCGCAAGGCCTTCCCCGGACGGCTGAACTGATAAAAAGCCTGCAAGACCAGGACCGAGACCAGGGCGACCCCCAGCACCAAAAGGCTCTCCCGGGTGAGACTGGCCCCGAAGAGTCTTACCGGGGGGCCGCTTATCGGGGCAGGCAGGATACGGGGATTTTTCCCCCAAAGGAGTTTGAAGAAGCCGTGGAGAAAGATGGAGGCCCCGATGGTGATAAAGATGAGGGTAAGGGGGTCCCTGCTGCGCGCCGGCCGCAGGGTCAACCTTTCAAGAAGGAACCCCGCCAGCCCCGTGCCCCCCACCGCCAGAAGGGCCGCCAGGGGCCAAGGAAGTCTCAAGGCCTCAAGAAGGGTACAGGTCAAAAAGCCGGCCAGGGTCAGAAAGTCTCCCTGAGCGAAATTCACGATGCGCAGGCTCTTTTCCACCACACAGAACCCCAGAGCGATCAGGGCGTAAATGGCCCCGGAGGTGAGGCCGGAGAAGACGAATTGCAGGAGGAGCCAGGCTTCCATACGCTGCTTTCCTACCCCAAAAAGCCTCTCACGACAATTCCTCCCTGGGTTCTTAGAAGCCCTTCCAAAGCCTCAAGGGGGCTCTTCTAGAAAAAGTTATTCGAATTTAAAATGAGGGGGGACCAGAGATAAA
>QOAM01000104.1 GCA_003978075.1 Thermodesulfatator sp.
AGCAGGGAGACCTCCTTTTGTGGGGTGGGGGGAAGGGTTTCAGGGGGTGTGTTTTTGGGGGGCCGCTTCCGGGCCCAGAAATAACCTAGGAAAAAGACCAGGGGCACCAGGGTCCACTCAATCATGGAGCACCCGGGCGCGGTACCCCACACCCCATACAGTCTCGATTAGATCTCGAGCCGAGCCCAGCTTCTTGCGCAGGCGTTTGATGTGGGTATCCACGGTGCGGCCGTAACCTTCGTAAGCGTACCCCCAGACTCTATCCAAGAGGACCTCCCGAGAAAAGACCCTCCCGGGGGAAGAGATCAAGGTGGCCAGCAGACGAAATTCCATGGGGGTGAGCTTTAACTCTTTCCCTTCCACTTCCACCCGAAATTCCTCCTCGTAGAGGGTAATAGGACCGTAGCGGATAACCTGCGGTTTTTCCTCGGGATGCAGGCGACGAAGCACAGCCCGGGCCCGAAGTACCAGTTCCCGGGGGCTGAAAGGCTTCACCACATAGTCATCGGCCCCCAGTTCAAAACCCAGGACCCGGTCCACCTCCTCCCCTCGGGCCGAAACCACTATAACCGGCACCTGGGTAAGTTCTTTTCTAAAACGCAAGAACTTAAGGATTTCTAAGCCATCCAGATCCGGAAGCATGAGATCCAAGATCACGAGATCCGGAACAAGGGTTTGTAGGCGTTCCAGGGCCCTAGAGGCCGAAGTCACCACCTCCGCCCGGAAGCCCCCCCGTTCAAAGGCCTGTCTCTCCAGCTCTGCCACCTCCAGCTCATCTTCCACGATGAGGACCCGGGGCTTCATCCCCCTTTATTTTATTCACCTGCGAAGGACCTGCCAGAGTTCGCTAAAAAAGCGGGCACGGAATCCCTGAAAGAGGCGATTCTTGCGGGTGGGATGCACGCGATTGGTAAGAAGCACGGCCAGGAGGCCTTCCTGCGGGGCCAGCCAGAAGGCGCATCCGGTATAGCCCAGATGCCCCAGGGCCGAGCGTGGAAAGAAGGGCCCGGCGCTTGGGCTCGGGCCCGAGGGCCGGTCAAAGCCTAAGGCCCTTACCCCGTAAGGATGGCGATGGTTCCAGAAGGTGCGCAAGAGGTCCGGGGAGAGAAAGCCCCGGGGTCTTCCGTGATAGACTTCAAGGAGGGCCTTGAGGAGGGTTAGGACTCCGCGGGCGGTCCCGAAAAGACCGGCAGCCCCCGAGACGCCACCCAGGACCCAGGTGTTTTCGTCGTGGACCTCCCCGCGCAAAAGCCTTCGGCGAAAGGGACAGATTTCCGTGGGAGCGATCCTTTCCCGGGGAAGACCGCGTTGGAGTGGCCGAAATAAGAGTTCTCCCGCCGCTTCGGGGGCCACCTCCGAAAGGGTCTCGGCCCAAAGGTCCTCCAGGTCTCTTCCGGAGCGGCGCTCCAGGAGATCCCCCAGAAGAAAAAAGCCGAGATCACTGTAAAGCTCCCCTTTTCGTGGAGGATAGACCAAGGGCTCGGAAAGGATGGCCTGAAGGAGGGCCGCGCGCCTTTGGCCGGAAGGGACCCTCGCTAGATCCCGGAAATAGGGACGCCAGGCCGGAAGGCCTGCTGAGTGCGCCAGAAGATCCCGCACGGTGACCCCGCGGTAGGCTTTCTCCCGAAAAAATTCCTCTGGATAGAGCTCTCCAAGCCGGGTTTCAAGGGAAAGCCTCCCTTGGGAAACCAGTTTTAAGGTCACCAAGGTGGTGAAAAGGGGTTTGGTGAGAGAGGCCAGGTCGTAGAGGGTCTCCTCTTCATTGAGTTCTCTCTGCGGGATGAGGGCCCGAAAGCCCGCGGTGAAAAAGTAATCTCCTCCCTGGAAGTGGATGGCCGCCACCGCCCCGGGAAAGACCCCCCGAGCCACGGCTTCTCCGAGGAGCTTTAAAAGACGGGCCCCCTGAGAAAGTCCTCTTTTCGTTGGAGACCTCGCTTCCAGACCCCCTTTTACCTCCAACTTCACCCCTCCTTAAGATCCTTCTTTTCTAGGCAAAAGCTTTCCCCACAGTTTAATCCTCAGTTTCCTACAGTTGATTCGAAATTGCTTTGCAATAACATCTTTGACCACAGTTCCTTGACAGGAGCGGCAGAAATAAGGTAAAAATAGATATTTTTCAAATTCGGAGGGAGAAATGGGCAAGAAAGAGATAGGGAAGAAGGTGTTGGCTTACGCGCTGACCGCTTCCGGGGCGCTGGGGCTCGCGGCCAAGGCCCAGGCCACCATCCACTACAGCGGGGTGAAAAATCTCGTAGTGGATGGTACCCATACATGGGTCTCGGTAGATCTCAATAATGATGGTACAGATGATTTTGCATTTTCATTTAATTCATGGGGAGCTCACACTCTTAAGTTTTTTCATGGGAATGCCTCTTTTATTATAACCGCCTCTTCTGGCTGGGTAGCTCGTCTTTCTTCAGGATATAGTATTAAACCAAGATTGAATGAATTAAGTTGGACTAGAAATGGAAGTATTTTGGCTTTGCAATCCTTTCTTGGATTTCATTCTATTCGTTTGCAATGTTAGTTGGGTATGCAACAAATTTTATGAAACTTGTTGGACACGATGCAATAACTGCAGAATTGTTGAGTAAAATAT
>QOAM01000049.1 GCA_003978075.1 Thermodesulfatator sp.
TCTGCCGTGCAGGATCACTTCATAACCCATCTCCGCCAGGGTTAGCGCGGTCTCCATCCCCGCAATCCCACCCCCAATGATGACCACCGGCACCCTTTCAGGCACCTTTCAATTCCTCCAAGATTTTTGCAAACTGGCGTATGTGGTTTACGAAGGCCTCCCCGCAAACCGAACAGATGGCAGCCATACGGATCCTCCGCGGGTCCCCCCCTCTTTCCTGGAGAATCTCCTGCGCCCGGCGCACAATCTCCGCCGTCCGATGCGTGCAATCTGCAAGATAGGGGCAATCTTCCCCGTCGGCTGCTACAAAGACCCCCTCATAACCCTTTTCCAGCGCCCGAACAAGCCAATCAGGATGGATGCCACTGGAACAGGGGACCATCACCACATCCACCGTACTGGGATAAGAAAGATGAGACATCCCGGCGAAATCGATGCCCGGATCGGATATGGTATCCGTAGAAAAAACCAAAATGCGGGCCATTATTCCGCCGCCTTACGCACAAAGAGACGCCAGTATCCCGCTTCCTCTATTACTCCCAGGAACTCATGCCCGGCATTCTCAGCCCAGAGGGGAAGATCGTCCTTGGTCCCCTCATCCGAGGAAAGGACCTCTAGGATCCCCCCCGGGGGCACTTCAGCCATTACCCTCTTGGCCTCCAATAGTGGACCAGGACACGCCACCCCCCGCGCATCTACCACCTTGTCCGGCTTGAGTTGGCGGAGATCCTCGCTACCCATCTCGCCCCTCCTTGAAATTTTTATGTGCGACTCAGTCAAGTATACTCTAAAACAACTTTTCCCGAAAATCAAATGCAATTTTTAAAAACCTACCTCGGTCACCTTACAAAAAGACACGAAATGTAATTTCCTCCCATCCGGATGCACAGGCACTCGCTCTATATCCCGGAAATAGCCGATTCTGTCTCTCTCTATTCCCTCCTTAATTCATGATAATTAAACTCAGTTAGAGCAAGATCCTTTGAAGCTCAAAGGTTTCTCTAGTGAGACCTGTCTTCAGCATCTTTACGCTTTCGAGAGGCGGAAAGGTAGGCCAGAAATTTGAAAAGAAGACGAGCAGCCAGATATTCCGTGCGGGGATCTCCAGGAAGGGGGAGGAGTTCTACCAGATCTAGGCCCACCACCTCTGCTTGTGCCACGAGTCGCAGGATATCCAAGATTTCGTACCAGGAAAGCCCTCCAGGCTCCGGGGTACCCACCCCCGGGGCCTCTGCCGGATCAAGGACATCGAGGTCCAGGCTCAGGTAAAGGGGCCCCTCTTTCACGAAAGTCTCGAGGTGCTCCAAGGCCTTTTCCGGGGCCTTGCGCAAATCCCGGGCCCAGATCACCGGTAAATCCCTTTCCTTGAGAAAGATGGCCTCTTCCTCCGAAAGACTCGGGCCCCTACCACCAGGGGCTCGAACCCCAGTTCTAGGGCCCGGCGTAAAACGCAGGCGTGACTCCACCGGGTTTCCTGATAGGTGTCCCGGAGATCTAGGTGGGCGTCTAGATAAAGCAGGCGAAAAGGACCGCGGAGCTTACGCAGGGCCCGCAGGGCGGCTAGGGTGACCGTGTGCTCTCCTCCCAAGAGGATCGGGAGTTTCCCGGAAGAAAGGAGGTTTTCCACCTGGGCTTCAAGAAAAGAAAGGGCTTTTTCGGGCTTTACTGGGAGCTCCGGCTCCTCCAACGTAAGGAAGCCCAAGGTCTCTTGGGGCTTCTCCCCGGTCTCCTCCTCAAAGAATTCCAGATAGGGGCTGACTTCCAGAAGGGCCCTCGGGCCAAAGCGCGTCCCCGGACGAAAAGAAGTAGTGGCGTCGTAAGGGGCAGGGATGAAGGCCACCCGGGCCCTCTCCGGGACCTCGGGCAGCCCCAAGAAGGTCCTACGCATCTAAACGGCGAGCTGGTTCCGTTCGGCCCGAATGAACCGCTCCACCGCCCGAATGGACCGCGGAAATTCGTGCCCCCGGTCAAGCAGCCGAATTTCGCTTTTCTGGATCTCAAACATGCGGGTGATGTCTTCGATGGCCTTGTGCACATTAAAGGGCTTGCAGGAGAAAACATCCACGCTCAGGTAAAGTTTTTCCGGAAAGGTATGGATGCTGATGTGACTCTCAGCGATGATCACAAAACCAGAGATCCCCCAGTCTTCAGGCACCGGGGCATAGTACTTGAAGACATAAGGAGGCATAATCTTGGTCATATTGATCTGCGCCGGGTATTCACTAAGAAAGTTATAGATATAGTCTAAATCCATGAGTTTTTCCCGGTTGCACCCGTAGCCATCCAGAATGAGATGCTGCCCGAAGCCATACTCAACCTTTTCCGTGGCGCAAAAATTCTTTTTCATGGCGGCCCTCCTGTGCTAAATTCCTCATCGGGCGCCACCCCCGGCGCCTAAAGCCCCTAAAAAATTAAGGGCAGCCACGGCGCATGGCCACCCTCGGCGCTCAAAACATACTAATCTTTTGCCGCTTGTCAAGCAGGGTGAGCAGGATGATGGAGAGTGGGTATTATTCCTGTGCCTTTCCTCTTGGAGCAACCCTCCGACTTATTTGGCTCTCCACGGTTTTCTGTGGATTTGATAGGGTATCAAAATCTGAAAATGGGATGAGGTGCATGGAGGGTGCAGGCAAAGTGGCGTGGGTATGTGATATGTTCCCTCTATTT